>JADJYJ010000019.1 GCA_016719785.1 Candidatus Amarolinea dominans | reverse complement strand
GGCCGGTTCACGCATCGGCGCTCGCAACGCCCCACTTTGCCCAGGTATTATGCCATTTCAAGCACAAAATGTCAATCACGCACCTGTTCTCAATGCACTTTCAAGGCCAATTTTAGGTCGTATGCAACCCACTGCGAGCGCCTGCGCCCGATCGGCGTTGCAGACACAACAGTGAGCCGTAAATGCACCCGTCTTCACCCCGTTACGCAGCGAGCGCGACGCCAGAAGAAAGGGACTGCTCGCGCTCTCGCAAATCGTCACGGCAGGAACAGCAGGTCATCGGCCGGCGGTTGGCCGCCAACCGTCTCAACTTTCGCCACACAAGCCTCACAGAGTGGATAAAACCGCACACTATCCTGTTTTGCATCCAGGTGCTTGTTGAGTTTGCTGTGCAACAAGACAACCTGCTGTGCGGTCAGGTGACACTCGAACAGGCTGTATTGGGTCCAACGTCCAAACCCACTCAATACTTTATGCACGCGCGTGCGACGCCGATCGTTCGGTATGTCGTAAGCCACGATATAGCAGGTCTGATCACGTCTAACACCTTTGGACATTATCCCTCCGTCACCCGATCGTCACTATCGCACCACAAACGGAACATAGTCGGTCAACTCCCCCGAAACCGTCTTCGCCAGCAGGCGCGTCTGTAGTTCCAGGCAACGATAGTAGGTTGCCTTATACTTGAAGACCGGATGGGCAATTTCGGTATTGAGCCGTGTCTCGAACTGTTCAAGGAATCGTCGGCGCCCGGCATCAGTCAAGCGTGCGGAACCGAGCTCACTCTCGAAATGCTCTGGCTGCAAGATGCGATTATTGACCAGCGTCAAAACCACGGAATCCACGATGACCGGCCTGAACTCTTCCATTAAGTCTAATGCCAAGGCTTGTTTGCCATACTGCGTTGAGTGCAAATAACCCACATACGGGTCTAAACCTACGATGCTGATGGCCGAAGCAACTTTGGACGCCAGGAGCACGTAGCCGTAGCTGAGGAGCGCGTTGATTGGATCGGGCGGCGGCCGCTTGAGCCTGCCTTGCCAATCGGTTCCCAGCCCGCTGTGCAACAAGTGACCAAAGACCCCAAAATAGGCCGCGCCCGCCGCGCCCTCCAATCCGAACAGACGCCCAAGCGGTGTCCCGGTCTGCGGCTGTGACGGATCTGGCTCTGTGTCGGTCAGGGCGGTAATCTCTTCGGCCTGCTGCAAAAGGACCTGAATGGTCGCGGCGGCCTGCGCCACGTCGTCGTTTTCAAGCTTGCGATTGGAACGGAGGAGCAGGGTACGCTGGTTAGCCAGCTTCCCTGTCACAAATCGGGACGCCAGGGTAATGCGCTGGCGATAGCGCTGGCGCGCCTGGTGTTGTTGGATGCGCAGAATTCCATTCTTGCTCAATTCTGGCGTCAAATGCCCACGAAACTGACCGTAGTAGGTGCAATAGCAGATGTCGGCATGTTGTTCCAACAACGCCAGCACGGCCGGCGTGGTCAGGGTGGCATCTCCCTGCACAATCACCTGGTCCACCTTCATCAAGGGAACTCGCACCTGGCGTTTCTCCACCTGGCGCGCTTTGTCTTCCGGGATTGACACAATCAATGTATCGCCATCCAGGCGCACGGTCGAATGAGGCTCGATCAAATAGAGTGTTGTCATCTCTCACCTCGTTTCTGGTCACGGCCGGAATCCCCTGGTTTGTCTGCTGATTTCGCTGCGCCGCGGGATCCCGCTCGCGGCACACTCTGCAACATGGCCACTTCATCGGGCAGGCAGATCGGCTGCAGGCTGCAGTCGTGGCAGCGAGCCTTGACCGACGTGGGGGGCGGTCGAACGCCGGCGGCCAGCAGTGCAAAAGCCCGCCAGACCGCGGCCTCCGTGCGAGCACGTAGCTCGGGCGTCAACTCGACCCGTAGGCGGTGGCGACCGCCAAAATAGAAAATTTCGCCAGCTGGAATAGAGCGTCCGGTGCGTTCCTCCAGGCACAACGCCTGGGCGCACAATTGCACGTGATCATTGAGCCATTTGCCCAACTTGCCGTGTTTGTACTCGACCGGCACCAGCACACCATCACGCTCTTCGAGCAGGTCGGTGAAGCAGGCCAGTTTCAGACGATCGCTGTAGATATAGACGCGGCGCTGGATAGTGCGGTCGTCGGCCGTTTCATGGCCGGCAGTGTGTGCCCGCTCATGCTGCAGCGTGCCCTCAAGCACGTACGCGTTCTGTTCCATCTCGCCTTCCACGAACATGTACCAGAAGCGCCGCTCGCAGTATTCGAGTTGGTTCAGAAAGCTAATGGGTAGATAATCAGGTAGCTCCATCGTTCACGTTCCTTGTCGGGTGAATCGAGCGCTCTTCGTGGCATGAGCGCGAAGTTCATTCACACGTATCGCAGATCCTGCCGATCCATCACAAGATAATCGCGTCCGGTTTCAACCGCTCCTTGAACATGAAATATCCTTGCAGCTCCGCGTGCGCGTGGAAAGCGGCCACGCCCAGCAAGGCCCGATAGCCCTCATCGGCCGTGCCATCGGGAAAGCGCACGGTCAGCCGCTGCGACCACAGGTTTGTATCACGCAGCCGGCCGATCATGGCGCCCACGCTGTCAGGCGGTACGATCAGCATCGGCAGGAAGCGCTCGGTCAGCGCCTCCACCACCGACCGCTCCAGCGCGCCGGCCAGCAGGTCGCCGCCCGGCTCGCGCGCCTGCAAGCGAACGCCCTGCCGCGCCACCGGCGCGCCGCACCAGCGGCGCTCGAAGTCTTTGTGCTCTTCCTCGGTCTCGACCACCAGGTCCAAGACCAGCCGTGGGCTGCGCGGCTCCAGCAGCCGCACATAGAAGTCGCCGGTCAGGACTTCGACAAGCTCAGTCGAGCCATCGGTCTTGCCGGTCAGCCGCAGAAACTGCTCGCGGCTCAGGGACGCCGAGAGCTTGTAATTGCGCAGCAGGTGAAACAGGTCGTAGCTGTTGACCGTCTGGCTGGAGAACAAATGCGCCGGGTCATAGAGCACAGCGGTTGGCCCCTGAAAGGAATCGCGAAAGGCAAAGAGCGCGCGGGTGATCTCCACCTGACTCTGCACAAAGGCCCGCAGCCCTTGCTGTTGCGACCGGTCGGCCAGCAGTTCATTCAGGTGTGGCTGCAAGGCCGCCGGGTCGTAGCGTCCTGTCTCAGGCTCCAGCCACGCCAACCAGTCGGCTACGTGATGGGCAGTGTCGCGGTCGTGAGGGAGCGATCCGCTGCGGGTGGCGTATAGCCAGACTTCTCGCTTCTCCAGCTTGCTGAAGAAGCCCTTGAGGCCGCCGGCCGTACGCCGGCTGCCGGGTGCAAAGACCGCACGCACCCGCTCGTAGAGATCGTCCACTTCGTTTTGCAAATCGGGCGGCAGCATCTTGCCGACCTGATAGATGGGCCAGAAACACTCGGTGATGGCATGGCAGCGGATGTAGCCGGTGAGGCTGTGTTTGGGCGGGAGCTGGTCGCAGGCGCCAACGACGGCGGCGAACTCGCTGCGAGTGAGCGTCTCACCGTCATGGGCCGCCAGCGCGGCCGCCGCCTCGGGCAGCAGCACGGCCACGGCTTGGGCAGGCACGGTCGTCTCCGACTGGCCCAGCACCCGACCGGCCCGGCCGATGCGCTGCAACAACTCGTCGCCGTAGCGCGCGTCGCAGACCAAGAAGTCAATGTGCTGGCGTTGCTTGTCCAGTTTGACGAAGTTGTAGCCGATGTCCACCGTGGGCGTGGCCAGGATCAGACGGCGCGCGGTCGCACGCGTCCGTTCCGCGTCCGGCTCCGGCCCGGTGATGCGTCCCATGTCGGCGTTGTCCACCGTGCGCCGCAGTCGGGCATACACGTCATTGATGGCAGCCAGTGAACTGCTGATGATGGCGCCATCCTGTCCCTGACGCAGCCAATCTCCGACCTGTGCCGCGCCCGACGCCACCCATTCCCGCAGTTCACCGGCTACAATCTCAAGCGTCAACGCCGTTAGAGCAGGCATGGTCTCAAGCTTTGCGGTCTCAGGCGGCTCGTTGTCCGGCCCGATGCGCGTCCAGCGTTGGTCGAAGATGCGGTTCAGGTAGGTTACCACGGTCTGGGCCGGCGTGGCTGAGAGCAGACAGACCTTGCGCTCACGGGCTGCAAAGTAGCCGAACTGGTCGAACAGGGCAAAGGCAAAGAGGAAGTTGGCTAGCTGCTTGGCGTCGTAGTAGTGGAACTCATCCACCACGATGTAATCGAAGGCCGTCAGGAAGCGCTCGAAGACGTTGCGCCGGTCGTGTGCGCCATAGCGGAAGTAGAGCGCGTAGTAGAAGATATCGGGGTTGACCACCAGGATGATCGGCTGGCGGCGCACCGCGTCTTGCCCGTGCCGGTGTTGTAGGTGTTCATCACCAGGTCGTGCTCGCGCAGCGCCTCCAGCGTGCGCATCTGGTGATAGAGCGGCCAGCGCGCCAGCCCCAGCGGGTTGTCCCGAGCCAGTTTTTCGGCGTGGGGGAGGAGGTGAAGCGTGGTCACGGCGCTGCAGCCTCCCAGATGCCGTTGGCACCAATCTTGAACGGCAAGTCAGCCCGGGCGACGCTGCCTGGCGCATAGCATATACTGACTGATGAAAGCCGCCAGTTCTTGTCCCTGTCATCGCCATTGTTGCGCTCCCAGCCGATGAGGGGTTCCACGGGACCGCTGACGCCGGTTGCGTTGTTGGCGAGCAGATGGGCGGTGATACAGGATCTTTCTTGCCCTCTTTCATTCACTGTTATCGTCTCCCCCATCGGTTGGTCGACCTCAGCGATAGGCTGTAGGGGCAAACCGTTTACCATCTGCACCCGTCCCCAGCCGTAGCCCCGTTCGCCGCCAAATTGGAGTTTGTGGAGGGCGCTTGGCCAGTTTTCCAAAACAGGGGGCAGTGCAGTTTGCACATGCTTCACATACAAAGAGCCGCTGAGGTACACGGGATGGCCGTTCCGCGTGTGGGGGGCGATAAACTCGGTCTCGTGGAGCAGGCCATCCTCGGCCGATTGGCTGGGATAGTTCAGAGCCGTACTGGTGTAGCTGTCCAGGAAGAGGTAGTCGAAGTCGTCTTCCCAGGGGTAGTGAACGGCCACGTCAGCCTGGCTTTCCACGACTCTATTGGAATCCTTGGGCACAGCGGGATAGAGATAGGTAAAGCGAAAATGGGTTTGTAGCGCTTTCCCATTGTCTTGATACGCTTTGCCCTTTGCCCCGTCCCCTGCTTCCCGGGTGAGGCGGGCGGTGAGGGCCGCCCACAGGTTTTTGCCCGGCACATAGCCCCGGGTCTGCTGCAAGTTGCTCACCTTGCGCCAGCCGATGTGCAGGGGGCCTTGCAGGCGAAAGACGAGGTCGTACTTTGCCCAGCTCATTTGCCTGCCGCCTTTGCCCCGTAGCGGGCGTAGATCAGGGTTTGCTCGTAGAGATCTTTTACCAGCAGCAGGGTGTCCAGGTCGTCGCAGACGGTGTCGCTGAAGAACTGGAGGGCGTTGGCGTCGGTGACCTGGCTGTTGGCGAAGGCAGGCAGTTCTTTGAGCAGGTTATAGAGGTGAGGGCGAGTCTTTTCCGCCAGGCCTTTCTCGTTGCCGCTGCGGGAAGACAGAAAGAGCATACAGGCGTAAACCCCCTGCTCTTGTAAGACGCCCAGTGTTTTGGTGACCAGGTTTTCAATGTCGGCTTTGCCATCGGCGACGATTTTCTGGGCGCATTGAGCCGCCAGTTGGTCGAGGTTGAGTGCAGTCATTTCTATACCTCCCAGTGGGCTTCTGTGCGCACCCGACCAAAGCCCCGGGTGCCCATGCCGCCGATGCCGAGCATTTCGGCCAGTTTCAACCCTGCGGTGACGACATCCAGTGGACGCGTGTGGCTTAGTTCTTTCGCCTTTTCATGACTTGCGGGAAATGCGCCGCTGAAGTCATCCTCCACCACATCCAGCCAGAGGATGGCAGCCCGGGGGATGGCTTCGTAGGTGAAGAGAGCCTTGTCCGCAGCCGCGCCGGTTTCAGGGTCGATGCTGACGGATGTACGCACCTCCAGATTGCTATTGACGATCTGGCTGAAAAGCTTGTCCGAAACGAGGACTGCGCTTGGCTTGATGCTGTCTGGAACTTTAGCTGGCAAATCAAACGTGCCGTCCTCTTTTTCCAGCATCAGCCAGCCCAGGTTGAGGTGTTCCTTGCCCGCAGTTCCCTTGACTTTGTTATCGGCCACGCTGGCGGTGATTCCGAACTCGGCCAGAACGCTGGGGCAGGTGACCCAGACCGGCCCGGCCAGGGAGTAGACGGGGAATAGCAGCAGGCGGCCGTCGCCGATGCTGACGTGGCCGCTTTGCCCGCCATCCTGACCCTTGAGATAACCAAAGGTATAGCAGATGGGGCATTGGGGGTCTTTGCAGTGTACACTCTTGCCCTGTCCGCTGCCCGCACAGGAGATCTTTTCATAGCGGGTGGCCGCGTATTGGCGGATGGCGCCGTGCAGAGCTGTGCCGGGTATCTTTGGCAACTTCGTGCCTGGCTCGCGCACGATGCTCAGGTCGACGCGGCCCAGGCGGTTGCCGCCGGCGCCTACGTGCAGCGGGTCCAGGGTCATCAGCAGGTAACGTTCTGGCTGATAGTTACTCATTGGGTTGTTCCTCCGTTTGTAGGTCTTCTTTCATGATGCTGACGTGGAGTTCGATGGTGTCGGTGAGCAAGCCGTTGATCGCCCAGGCGGTGAGTTGATCGGCCTTGTCTTTGGGGAGCCTCTTCTTGCCCTCTTTGGTCTTTGCCGTGAGCAGGCTCGTGGGCCATTTTGTGGTCAAAACCACGTCGCGACAGAAACGTTGGAAGGTCTCATCTGTGAGGGATTGGGCGGGCGAATCACTGAACCAGGCCGCCCGTTTTTCTTCGACGGCATCGCGCAGGGCGTAGAGCTGGCTCTTGCTGAGCTTGTGCAGCATGCCCCAGGCGGCATTGATCTCGTCGAGCTGGTCGAGCCGATACGGGAGGGTGAAGCTGTCGCGCCGTTTGCCGTCTTCATCATAGGCAATCTCGAAGCGTTGGGCGGCGCTCTCCAACCACTGGAAATCGAGGGTGGCCGGGGTGAAGTAGACCTGATCGCCCTCTTTGAGTTCGCCGGCGTGGATGAGCCAACATTCCTTGGTCTTGTTGTCTCCGGTTGGGCGCAATCCTTTGAAAGTGCGCAGCCGTTGCTGGGGGTTGCTGAAACCACTCTGGATGAAGACGTAGGGATACCAGTTGTCGGGGGTGACGCCATCGCCCATGACGGCAGGGACGTACCAGGTGAGGGAACGTCCGTTCTGCTCCAGTTCCACTGTGACCGTTTGGTTGAAGTGCTGTGTGCCTTGAGCCAGATCTGCTTTTTCGTCAGGCAGCGGCCCTGTCTGGGCATCGCGCTTCACTGTCCACACTTCATCGTCCATCATTCCTGACTTGTACTTCAACATGCGCCGTCCTGCATCCAGCGCGCTCCGCAGCGGGGTGCGGCGCTGGAAGTAGACGATGCCCAAATGCAGGGGCAGGCGGTTGCGCACCTTGCCCATCTCTCGTTCGTATTTGGTGTGGATGGTTTCGACCACGGCTAACGCTTTGTCAGCGGGGACGAGAGTCATAAAGGTGCGGGGTTGGGCCAGGATGGGGATGGTGGCAGCGTAGGCCGCGTCCTGATAATCAACGTCGGCGATTTTGATGCCGAGTTGTTTGTTCTTCTCGTCGTCAGAGATGAGTTGGAAGTTCTCTTCCTTATTGGTTTCCAACCAGGTTCCTACGGCAAGGGCGGCATCCTCGGGCGTCTTGCGGTTCTCCCCTTTGACACCGAGTTGAATGGCCGTGTAGGAAAGGTTGTCAATACTGATCAGATGGGACCCATCCCAAAGAACGCGCATACGTGTCTGGCCGCGTAGATCCAACTCGTAAGTTTGGTTCGTGGTCAAGCCGGACGTATCCGCCAAGCGGATCAGCAGGCGCCGGCGATTGTCGGAAAGAGTTCGGTTGATGTGATCCTGATTGTGTTGCCAGAAGGTTTGGGTGGTGCGCCAGACGCGGCGCAGGCGGGCAAAGGACGGCGTCTTGGTCACAGCCGGAATGCCGGCAGTAGGTCCTTGTACCAGCATCGTTTGCACCAGAATTCCATCCAGCCAATGGGTCAGGTCAAATGTGCCGATGATGAGGGCAATGCGGCCGTTGCTGTCCGCTACTTCATCCAGCCAGATCGTTTTGCTTTGGTCTTGTAGCCATTCAACCACCCGACCCTTGCGCCGATCACCACAGATCTGGCAATAATCCAATTGTTTGTTGACGCAGGGACGCAGCCCGCAGATGGGGCAGACTTGCTGTGTTTCGCTTCGCCAAGTCTCACTGATGATGCTGGCATCACTTTGCAATGTCATCGGCGCTGACAAGATAGCCCCAGCCGGTGGAATTTGATCGTTGCCCTGTCGATCAGGGTCTTGTCCCCACCAGGCAGTGGGATCGAGCGTCACCTGCGGAACAATTTCTCCGTCGGTAGCAAACTGATGCTCGATATGAGTCAGCAATGGTTGACCGCCGCCACCTTGCAAAGCAAGCAAGTTAGGCACGTCTGGCACAACATAAAGAGAACCGTTCTCGTCCCGGTACACTTCGGTTGCCAAAGGATATGTTTCTTCGAGAAGGATTTGCACATCGTTGATGGCGACTTGGAGCGTGTTTTGCCGCGCAGCGAGATCTGGCAGGCGGGAAACGTTGGTCAGATAAGCCAGGGCATCGGTGCGGATGCCAAGCAATTGCCAACGCAAGTCTCGATTGGCCGGTTGGTGTCCAAGCAAAACAGCGGCGACGCTGCTTTTATACAATGCGCCTACCAGCAAACCCCAGTCCCACAGGTTAATTTCATTTATTGGGCGGCGGGTATCGGCGCCTACGATCGTGAATAGATTGTCCACGTTAGCCAACAGTTGTTGGCGATAAGTTGTCGTGTAGCCGGCTAAACTCCCCCAAGGCAAGCCCCACAAGTTGCTTGTCAGAGAAGTTCCAACGGCCCTTTCAAAAGCCAAAGGCGGTACTGATTTGCGTTCCCGGATAGTTTTGTTTGCTGCCATCATCAGGTTCCTGCTTGTCAAAATGGGCCGTATTGTGGCAGCGGGATAGGTATTGCATTAAGAAAGATGCACTACTATCTGCGTATTTTCCTTCCCAATCGTTGAGCAAAGTGATTAACGATTCGCCAATAGACTGTGCTGATAGAGTCGTTGACGTGAGTATAGGAAAATGATTGCCTAATTGATTGCGGGGTAATCCATGAGCATTTCTTGGCCTATTAGCCGATTTATCCTGTAGTTGTTCTTCAGAAGATTTGCGATAGTCATGCAGCCATCCAATAGCTTCTGCCAGTAGAATGGCCTCGCGGTGTTGGGCGAGTTGGTCTAGTTGGCTCATCGGATTTGCTCCTTTGGCCAGGGCAGGCTGGCAATCGTCGCAGTGAGTTCGGCGAAATTTCTGAACGACCGCGTCGTCATTGGTGCAGGCGGGGTCGCAGTCGCAGCCTCCCAGTCAGCCAGTTCCGCCTGATATGACGCCAGATTGCCCTGGTATTCCTGGTAGAGTGCCTTGGCCTCTTTTGTTTGCTGCCTCACTGAGTTTGGCACGCCGGCATCCTTAAGCTGGTTAGGCTTCATGTCCAGATATTCCGCTGGATAACCCGCCAGGAATCGTTGCACAGACTCTGGATATGCGGGCGCTTGCGGTCTGGGCTTCTGGGTTGTTGCAGCGTCGGGATAGTGGATCACAAGCTGGCCTTCGCCATTCAGTTCCGCCAGACCAAAGCCGCTGCTGGTTTTGGCGCCGAAGCCGTAAACGGTCAACATCGCTTCCAACCCCGCGGCCACCAATTGCAGTTCGGCGAAGACCTGGCGGCGGGTTTCGGCTTCATCCTGGCCGATGCGGTCCAGTGGTGTGTAGAGCAGGGTGAAGGCGCCGGTTGTCCCAGCCGGGACGCATTCCATCAGGATGGGTTGGGAACCGGCCCCCGTGGTCCGGTCGTGGGGGTTGATCACTTCCAGACTGAGCCGGTCGAAGAAGGTGGGATAGAAGTAGAGACGGCCCTGTTCGCCTGAATCGTCGTTGTCGTTGGCTGCGCCAAACAGTTGCAGCAAAGCAGGTTCGCCATTACCCCAATCGTTTCGCTGGCGCACGGCCGCACGCAGCGCCCCCTTCCACTGCGTCGAAGCCACGTAGGGCAGCTTGAAGACCCACTCCTTTTTCACCGGGTTGTCCAGCAGATGCAGTGCCGTGTCATCTTTGCTGAGGTAGGGGCTGGTGAGGGTGAAACGCAAGGAGATACTGAAACTGCCTGCCGGCAGCAAAGACAAATCGGGTAATGTCTCAATCTGGTCGCGATAATGCTGCAATCGCTCGTGCAAATAGTCTTGAAACACCTGTCGTTTGTATAGCTCGCTCAATCCTCCGGGTTCCCGGCGTGTACCCGTGCGGGCATACTCTTTATCGCCCAGCAGGCTCAGGGCCGAGAGGGCGACGCGGGCGGAGAGATCGGAAATGTCATGCGGGTAGGGACTCTCGGTCGCTTTGAGTAAATAGTCGATGACTGCTTTTTCAGAGCGTTGGGATGAATCGAAAAAGGAATGGGCAGCCCAATAATCATAGTTGGTCATTTCTTTTCTGCCCCCAAGAAATTCAACGCGGCCAGCAGAGGGGCAAAAATATCTTGTTTGTCTCCATCCGCGGCGTTGGCAACCACTTTGCTGGCAAATGTGGCTGGCGACGTGTGTTCCTGGATCACGGCTGCGTACAAACGCACATAATCTTTGGCCTCGCGTACCGGAATGCCATTTTCTTGCAAGAGCGCAGGAATACGATCGGTTACTTTGCGGATGATCTGTTCCGGGCTGGTCTGCCACTGTTTTTTGCGCAAGAGAGCAGCGGCGGTTGTTTCCCGCAAGGCGAGCACCAACACATAATCATCTATGGTGGCATTAGTAAAGCCTTCTTGCCACTTGAAGGTGGACAGGTGCAGCGCAAGATGCAGGTCGGGATTGGCCAACGCCAACCAATGAACATTCGGGTATGTAGTATGGGGCTGAAGTTGCACCGTTACGGGAAAATGCCGTCGGTTCAACATTTCTTGCACGGCTCCGGTAACGCTTTGGACAATGCTCTCAGGCGTCTCCCCTTCGTCCACATCACGCATGACAAGAACTCGAATCGGTTTGGGTTGATTGAGAAACGGCTCAAGCGTTTCCTGCCATTTGATTGTTGACTTGCGCTTTGCCCTGACCTTTGCTTTTGGGATTGGCTAAGTCAGCGAATTTCTCAACAATGTTCTTTTCCGTTTGGCCTTCACAAAAGAGGTAAACGCTCATTCTTCTGCCTCCGCTGACAAACGGAACTGCACAGGCGGCACAAACTCACCCCATACCCGCGGGTCCAGGCCAGTTTCCAGCCAGGCGAGCAAATTGGCGGATTCAAACCAGGTGGATTGCAGCTGGCCTTGCTGCAAGTTGAGCAAGAAGGCAATGGTCTCATCAGGTGATAAGGCTTCTTCCTGTAACATCTGGGTCAGGTGCGCAATCACTTCCAAACTGTGGGAGACCATAAAGATCTGGATCGGTTTTCCGCGCACAATGTCGGCTACTGCGCGCAGCAGTTTGCCGAGTGTTTGCGGGTTCTGGAACATTTCCGGTTCTTCCCAGAGTAACAGACCCGGCGCAGTGGGTGTGGCGAGATGCGCAAGGGCAATCAGCGGCGTGAGGAGTTTGAAGGCGGCGCGGGCCCCATCGCCCCAGGCGTCGATGGGCACGGCCGTACTCTCTTCGGGCGCAATCCAGCCTTGAATGGCCTGCACTTCCTGCTTGATCGGCAAGAATTGCACAGTAAAGGGGGTGGATAAATCAAAAATACGGCCGAAGCGTTGGGCTATTTTTTGTGTCCAACCGGGTACAGTCGCCAACATTTCTTCGTAAAACGCTGCCGGGATATGTTCCTGTACGCTGAGCATATCGTAATAAAGCACGTGATTGGCTGGGGGAAGCTCGCCTGTCACCCACCAACTGGCGCTCCCCTTGTAAAAATAGGTCAGTTCGCGCTGCCAGCAAATAACAAGTTGTTGATCTGCTGTCCACGTTTCTGCGGGATGGCCTGTTAGCTGGCCGGCCAGTTCGGTCAAGCGCATGGCCTGCTCCGTGTTGGTTGACAGGCGAAACAGATTGATGTGCTGGGCCTCGCTCTCAGCCAACGGGTTAGTATCGGCAGCCAAATCAAAGGTGCGGATGGGCAACTGCTCATCGGCGACAGTCACTTGCACAATTTCCTGGTTGAAACGGTTGCTTCCGTTGACGCCGTTCCCAAGTTTATGCCTTTGGGCCAGGTGGCCGGATGGACGCTGGTTGAGCATATCTTTGGCCGGTAAAGTGATGGGGTAGCTTTCGGAGCGACCGTCAGCGGACACCACCAGACTGCCAGGGCGGTTGGCGGTCGCAGCCAAATAGATAGTCTCCAACACTGCCGACTTACCCGCATTGTTCGGCCCCACAAACAGATTGAACTGGCGTAAGCGCTCCAGTTTGCCTGTGCCAATGCCTCGAAAATTGCGAATCTCTAGTTGCTCTATCATCTCTGCACCTCGGCGAGTGATGGCTCGCGAACGAATTGTTGCACCTGTGCGCTGGTTACGGGCTGAAAAAATGTAGCTGCAGGGGCATATAAAACCTCTGCCGCGCGATAACGAACATTCAATGCCCGTAGCCACATCTCCGGTTTTCCCAAAACAGTTTGCAGGCGCTGCTGTACTTCTTGCTGCTGAGCCTGCCCTACTTGTGGAGGATAAGCCCAACCGCGTATCTGCCAGCTTGGTGAGTCAGGCAATTGATAAGCCCAGCTCAACGCAATTTTGCTGCGGCTGCGCTCGTCACCCCGCAGTGTCCCAAAAAACTGGTGCGGTAACGCGCCAGATGACCATTGCTGACCATAACGTAGCACATTTCTCAGCGCCGGAGTTGTGGGCATGATGTGGTGACGCAATAGCCCGTCTACGGCATTCCGATAGCGACTATCACGGGCGAGTGAACCGATACCGGGAACGTCGCGCCACCAATCATCGCGCTGCGGCTCAAAATTCAGGGTAAAAAAGGTGAATGTGCGCAAATCAGGCAGGGCGTGAGTGCTCGAACCGTTGCCAGTGACATCCCACTCGTAGGTTGATTGGGGTTGGTTTTTTACGTCAACGATCTCAAACAAACCATAGCCAAGTTGCGGCCGTGCCCCCAAGCTTCCACACCGGGCGGCAAATTGGATGAGGGCCAATACCTGTGCCTGGGTACCTTCATCAGCGGTAATTTTGAGATGGAATGTTCCCATTTGCCCGGCGTTCAGATACCACCCCCGATTACGGTCAGGCGGCTTGACATTGATTTGTCCACCTGACCAGGTTTCAGTTAGGTCATGACTATCGATTACCAACCGAAAGCGCCGTTGCCAACCAGTACACCCAAACAAGCGACAAACAGGGCACACACCGGCCAAGCCATCTTCAACATTCTTCGTTTTCTCATAGGCCTTAGTGTCGAATTGACAGCGCTCTGCCGTCCTTTCTGAGGTTGGATCGCGCGCACTCCCCCAACCCGCGCACAATCGCCTCGTACCACCAGCGCAGGCTGCCGAGGATGCCGGTCTCGTGGATGCGGTCCATGGCGCCGTCCACGCCGCCGGTCCACAGGGGGGTCAGGGTGCGAATGGTGATGTTCAGTGGTTCGGTCATTGGGTGTTCTCCGCAGTCGTCACATGAGTTCCTGGTTTTCCACATCCTTGCGCTTGCAGCATGTTGACCTTCTTCCGGGTTTGCCTGCGCGCGAACGGACGCTTGGAGCGCAGAGGCGCGTACGCCGGCAGCACAATAACGGCAATCTCTGTTTCTTGTGTCGCTTTATGCGGCAGGAGACGACTCTGATTGTATCACGGCAGCCGCTCGACCGCGAATTGCATCCCCACCGGCAGCATCACCCCATCCGCCAGCCGATAGAACCGCCCGCTCAACAGTGCGTTGCGCACCAGCGGCGTGGGCGGCACGCTGACCAGGTCGAAGGCGCGCAGTCGCATCCCCGCCGGCAGGTCAGCCGGGCTGAGCAGGAAGGGCACGACCTGGTTGGTGCGCTCCTCCTCTTGATAGCTGACCTCGGCCACATCCACCCGCGCTTTGCTCATGAACTTGCCCAGGCGCACGTAGCAGGAATGCTCTGCGGCTGGCCGCTGAGTACGTAAGCTGCAGCGCGGTTGCCGATGGCCAGCAGACGGATGCGGCCATGCTGCGGCCGGTTCTCCAGCCCCACCTTTTGCCGCCGGCCATCCGGCCAGAGAACGTACCAGGCCTGGCCGCTTTTCTCGGTCCAGGCACCGTCGGGTCGGGTGACGATAACGTTGTTAGCGAAGGCGTACCAGTAGGCGTCGGCCTGCGCGTTGAACTGGCTCAACGTGAAGCGCGGCTGGCCAGTGATGGTGCCCGGCGTGACGTACAGCCCCTGTTCGTTCAGCGCAGTCAGATGCGCCCGGTAGTGGATTACGCTGTCATTGAAGTAAGACGCTTGACAGAAGCCGCAGGCATAGGCCAGGGCGATGTTGCCCAGCAGCGGTTCGGTCTGATATATGGCGCTCACCTCACGGCTGCTGAAGAAGGTGGCCTCCAGCAGTGTCAGCTCGCAGCGATAGATATGCATGGCCGCCTCCTAGCTGCGCGGGCCGTACAGTTTGCTCGTCCGCTCCAGCGTGGCCTTGACCGCGTTCTCATCTCCGTACAGCGCCGTGATCTCGTCCACCAGGCTGACGACCTCCTCGGCCGAAAGCACGGTCACCCGGCCTACCACGCGCTTGATCAGGTCGGTCGAGGCGGCTCGTACGGCACCAGTCACCGCGTTCAGGGCGGGCGGGAAGTCCGGCTCGCTGCCCCCGTTGCGCGAGCGATCGTAGACCGCCTGGGTCAGTTCCAGGTTACTGAAGATTTCCGTGTCACTGAAGATCACCCCGACCAACACGTTCTTCACCTTACCGATGCGCGAGGAGATGGCGCCGTAGCGGCTGGAGCGCAATAGGTTGCCCAGCACGTAGCGGAACTCGTCGGCGGTCAGGTCGCGCAGTGTCTCGATGTCCAAGAAGATAGACTCGGGCTTGACATACTCATCGGTGCCAATGCTGTGGGAAGGCTTGCCGGTCTCCGGGTCGCGCATAGTGCCGTTGTCGAACAGGGCATTGAACTGCTTGGTGTCCACCCCGCTGCTGGCCGCGTGCAGACTGAAGGCGTCGTCGGTGACCACGCGCGATTTCTGCGCCGCCGCCGCCGGCCGCATAGCCATAGATCATGCAGTCCATACACTTCTCGCAGGGGTTGTTGCGGTTCAACGAACAGACGCCGCTCTTGTCGTCCTTGGCGAAGAGCAGCTCATGGCTGCGCAGCAGTTCGCGGCCGGTGCGGCGCTCCACGGCTGTCTGCTTGCGCTTGCTGATCACCACACGCTGGATCACCTCGTCCCCGGCCAGGCCGGCGTGGACGAATTCTTTGTTCAGTGGTTCGCCGCTACCCTCGGTGCGGAAAATGGCTTCGGACTCGACGCGGCGCAACACTAGCAGACTGATGTAGCGCCCCTGCGGGTAGTTGCTGTAGGTGGGCAAAAAATGATTGGCATACTGGTTGATGATGGACATGGTAACACTCCTATGGATTTGTCGAATCAATTGTTAGATTTATGCGTCGGGAGCGCCGTCTTCCGGCGTCGTTTCGTCAACGGTCAGCTCGTCCTGGCCGGTTGGGATCTTGGCAACGATCTGCTCGCGCACGTAGAAGTGGAACGCCGAGCGCAGCAGCTTGTCGTCGTTGAGCAGCTTACGATGGTTGCCTCCGTAGACGCCGCCCAACACATCGCCAAACCAGCCGTTTACGAACTGCTTGATGGCCTCCCACTTTTTGCGGCCGGGTTTGTAGCGGTCGTCCGCAATGCGGGTGAGGTGGTCGAAGATGTCCTGGACGGCGGCGGCCTTGAGGGTTTCGGTGTCGGCGGCGCCGCCGGCGTAGCTGAGCTTCTGCAGCACATCGTCCAGTGGGAACAACAGGCTGCTCTTCTCAAGCGACCGGCCGCGCAAGCCATTTTGCCAGGCGATCGTGGCCAAGCGCTGAAGTTGGAAATTGAGTTGTGTCATGAAAGGTCCTCCTCGGCTGAGAGCAAGAGATCGAACATGGGGATGCGCCTGCTGGGCCAGCGATGTGAGCAAGCCGCCCGGCCCCTTGGACTGGCTGCGCACCCGCCTTTCGAGCAGCTTTTCCGTCTCGTAGTAGATCGTCAAAGGGTTCCCTAGCAGCGCCCGCACCAGGGCCGCGATATGATCTGTCCCGTCGCTAAAGGTCAGCCCGCGCAGAGCGAACAGATGACCGACATCCTGCCACAGTTCCTCCAGCGGACCGGTGCGGTCCGTCTCGCCCAGGAACTGGGCGTAGTCGTTGCGCCGCAGCAGGCCGCTGCAGCCCAGTGGGATGTTATCCACGTACAGATCGGGCATCTCCTCCTTGCCCAGCGGCGCCACCGACATGTTGCTTAGCAGCACCTTGACGCCGAAGTGGCGCTGCAAGAGCAGTGCGTTCCACAGGGCAAACAGAAAACGTTCGGTATCGTTGGCGCCAGCCGGGTTGATGGGGAAGATCAGCAGATTGCCGGTGGTCTCAGCGTAGCGCGGCAGGTAGACACCGTAGGGCTGTGGCTTGTCCTTCTCGGTGCGCGCCCGGAACGTTGGCGTCACCGTGCGGTTGGCAAGATAGTCGCTCATCGCCTGCGTGACGTTCATGTTTAGGGCCTGCACCGCCGTGTCCTCGCTGACGATGCGGCGTATCGTGGCGTTGAGGCCCTGGATAAAGGGCCGGGTTAGGAAGGAGTAGGGATAGAGGTGCAGGTACATGGTCTTCTCGCCCCGCACTTCCGGGTAGGTCAACTTCTCCAACAGGAACTGATGCTGACAGACGCCGCAGATGTACTTCTTCGGCTCGCCGGGGCCGCCCCGCAGGCGGTTGGAGAAGGTCTGCACGGTAATGTCGGAACGCACATCAGCCGACATCCACTTGTCCGTGGGGAACGGGCCGCTGCAGAAGACGCACTGGTGATGCTCGTTGGCTACGTAGTGCGCCAAGTGGTCGCCGAAGTCGGCCGGCCTTTCGCCATTCTCGAAGAGAGCATAGAGTCGCAGGTAATCCGTGAATAGTTGCACCCTGACGTCTCCCCCCTGGCCGCCGGTTCCGGTCACGGCTTCGCCATCGCGTTCGATGCGGCGATACGCCTCCTCCTCGGTCAGAGCAAGATCGGCCGCCAACACGTAGGCCCGCGCCCACAGAGCATCGAAATAGGCATAGTAGGACCACCGCTCTTCCGATAGGTCCAGCAAGTGGTAGATGTGTGCCCAGCCATCGGGGATAGACTTCGCGAAGTGCTTGTTGAGAAAGATATAGTAGGAGCGAACCAGCTCGGCCAGCCGCAGGCGGTTGGAGTCCGTGCTAACCAAGGGCGCTGCGCCGGCCAGCGCTGCCCGCACCCGTTCGGCCTGGGCCGGATAGACATTGCTGGCTTTGACGAAACCACGCTGCGCCCAGTCGCGCGCCTTGGCGTCCACATCAACAGGATTGAACTTACGCCGCTGCACCTGGTTGTTGATTTCCCGCCAGATGCTTCGGAAAGGCACGCCCAACTCCAGACATTTGCCATCTACCTTGATGCCTTGTCCGGTGGATTGAATGAACTCATCGAACTTGCCGGTCGTCAGCCCGGCGATGACCCCGGCTACTCCGGCGCCGACGCGAGCCAGGTCGTCCGCGTCGACCGTCACCATCTGACCCTTCTCCACGAGATAAGCCACACCATCCGGGTAGTAGAGCAGCGGCGTGAGGTGGTATTGGCCAGCTAAGTCCTCAACAATGGCGTTGTGGATCACGTTGGTCAGGATGCCGCGCTGTTCGGTGAGGCGATGGGTGAACCACTGCAGCTGGCGCGCCTGACCAGTGTCGGCCAGATAGGCGTTAACGTGACCCAGGAACGCCTGCTTGTGCGTTCGCTCCTCAAGCGTGTGCGAGAGATCCACTACATCTGCGGCCCGCATCAGGTGTAGAAGAGCGTTGACACGTGCCAGACCCAGGCCATAGACCAGTTCTCGCCTGACGATCAGGCGCTCGCCGCCGCTGTGATGGTGCCCGGAATGGCCGCGGATCAGGCTGGTGATGTCCTCGATGTGGTGTTCCCAAGCCGGGAAAAATTCGTCAAGCCCCAGTCGGCGAACCTCTTGTGCCACGTTTTCTGCAGTCGCTAGCTTGCCAAATCCCTCCTGGGTTTGCAGGACCTTGTTGAGGTCATGGACGGTAAACGCCGTGTACAGGACACGCGCCTCCGTGTCTGACAATCCCAGCAGGGGGCGTAGGGTTTCCAACACCTGGACGCCGTTCAGCACATGGGTGTACAGGCTCTCGCCCTGTTTGCCTCCCCACTGCAAATGTCGGCGGTAGCCGAGCAACGCCCGATTGCCAACCTGATCGAGATATTCGGAAAAAACTGACGCTGTCGTCTTGCCCATCAAGAGAGAAATGTGCTGTAAGTCGAAATCGGTCAATGGTTACCTCCTAAAAAATGCACTTGACTTGCGCGCTGATTGTCGCGCCGCGAACCTGATACCACCTATCCCTCCGCCACCACCCGACACTGCCCCATCCCCTGCGTCGTCTTGTAGCCAACGCCGCTGTAGAAGGCGAAATCGGCCAACCAGCACCAGGTGGCTAACCAGGGATGCTCGGGCATCAGACAGAGGTAGGTGATGTCGCCCAAACCACCGGCGACCGGCCCTCGGTGAAACGGCATCATGACCGTCTTCCAATGATGCACTTGTGAAATGACGACGTTGCGTTCTACCCAGGGCTCGAAGTCATCTGCGATTTCTTCGCCTGTCACCTGTCTCCAGACGCTGCGCAGGCTGCTCCACACCAACTTTGGTTCCGGAATCACGCTGAAGATGTGACGCCCGTTGTCAGCACGATGGACGCGACTGAAGGCCATCGGGCTGAGAAACTGGATACGCACGCCCTCACGCGGTCGCACATGGTGGCGCAACGCTTCGGTAGTCGTGTAACCTGCCCAGTCATGGCTGCCTGGCGTTCCCAACACTTCTTCGATGACAAAACGCGTCGGACCAACGCGCAGCTCGACATTCACCACAGTCAGTAAGCGCTGGATGAATGCGTCCAGTAGATCGCTGTTCACCATAGTCAGGCGGAACCAGCAGCGCCGCCCGACAGACAGGCGCACATCGGTCCGTCCGTTCGCTTGAGGCAAGTCCTGAATCAGGGAAAGCGTAAACGGTTTCCGTCCACCAGACGCATGCAGTTGTGCCGCCAATTCCGGCTGTGCGGCTTCGATGGCTGCGTAAAATGCAGCATTCAACCAGTCTCCATGGGCCAGGGGCAACACGGTTGCCTCCACGGCCGCCAACTTGATGACGAGGGCATACACCGGGCGATCGTTTGCCGCTGCTCGGGGAACTACCGCCTGGCTCGTTGTTCGATCATCTGTCGGCAAGCCGTTCTCGGTTGGTGCCATATTGTTCTCCTCGGTCGTTAGCGTTTTGGTGAAGGTCGTCGAGTTTGCTGTTGCTCGCTGCGACTCGCTTGGTTGTTAGTATACTCATCCATCAGCCCACAAGCAATGTCTCATCCTCTTGCGAGAGCGACGAGTTTTGGCGCCGCCGCTCGCTCATCGAACTTCTACTGGCAGTAGGTCATAATGCTTGGCCATGCCCGCCACGCGACGGTGCATCTCCCGCAGCGCCTCCTCGCCTCCGAGTACGACGCAGTTTTCTCCATATCCCAACAGCGTGCGCACGGCCATCCAAGGGTCGGGTGTCTTCGCTTCGACGATGACTGAACCGTCTTCCTGACGTTGAATCTGCATGTCGGGAAAGTGCCGGCTCACGCCATGATGGGCCGCTTCGCGCGCCAGCCGGTAACGCAAGGAAAATAGCTTGCGCGGACGGCGACCGGGAGGCAGCCTCTGTGGTAATACCTGCAAACGGTCATCATCTACAATTCCCTGTAGCCGAAGATAACGATGCTCATCTTGCCGTTGTTCGCCAGACTCGACATCGCGTGTGAACAAATCAAAACACTCAAGGTACCAATGCCCGACGCGAAAAACCAGATCGTACGGTTCGACTTCGTGGTACAGAAAGATCTTGTGGCCACTGACGGCTGCTCGATAGTTGAAGCTCAACTGCTGCCGCTGCGCAATGGCGCGCCTGACCTCTGTCATTACCCGCGTCGGGATTGGGCGCTCGTCCAACTCACGCAGTTCCACGCTGATGACGTCGCGTTGGCGCTCAATACGCGATATCCGTTCCGCCGGGAGCAAGGTGGCAAGCGTGTCGAGGAACGCCCGCACACGTTCGGCATCGGGCCCGTTTTGTTTGAACGTTTGATAGATGGTGGCCATCGCCGCTAGGTGTTCATCAGGTAGATCGAGCCACGCGTGGTTGCCCGGGCTCTCCAGCCAGTAGACGCCTGCGCGTCGGTCGAACGTGATGATTACGCCAAGCTCTTCATGCAGTGTTTCACGGTCGCGTTTGAACGCACGCTCGGCTGCACTTGACTCCTCACTATAAGCATCTGGCCCAACCTCGCTGTTGATTGCCATTAGCAATGATTCTTTACTGGCCGGCCCGCGCAGCAACCGCCTGACAAGGGCCAGTCCACGTTTGATCACCAGCCAGGATCTATTACGGTCGCCACGCCCGTTGATGACTGCTTTCATTGGATGACCTCGTGGATAGAAAAAAAAGCAACCACAATCCACCCCACACCCTGGCCGGTGTGAAGCGGACTGTCGTTGCTTGCTTGCGTGTGCGGATTGGCTTGACGACGGGTCAAGGTCAGGGCCTCCCTGTGGGTTGGCAGGCGGTGGCACGCCAGGTCGGCGTGTTGCGGTTAGCATACCACAGCTTGCGCATGAACGCAACCGGCCTGGGGTGACGCTCGTCTTTCAGTTGACCCATCGCCCAGGCGCGGATATAATGCGTTCCAACCCCGAACACGTCTACGATGACAGCAACGTGCTCCTGGCCTCCGGCGGCACGGCCGGGGAGTGTGCCATCGCGGCTTTTCGTGGCGATGCCGGGCGCTCGCCTTACAGCCTCTATTTCATCCTGGCCTTGCTGAACCACAAGGGAGCGGCAGATGAACGCGCTCAAGCGTGAGATGGACGCTCGCGATCTCGACCCTCTACGGCATCACAGAGGTCGTTGACCGCATCGAGTTACCCATATGAACTTCAAGGCTCTGGAGAGTGCGCAAAAGCTCCGCGGCGGCTACTACACGCCGGAACCGATCGCCGCGTTTCTCAGTCGGTGGGCGTTGGCTGGTGGCGCGCGGCGCGTGCTGGAGCCAAGCTGTGGGGACGGCGTTTTTTTCTCGACTCTCAGCGCCTCTATCACGGAAGCGAATTTGTGGCCGGGCATCGTGGTGGATGCGGTCGAAATCGTCCCCGAAGAAGCGGGGAAAGCTGACCACCGCGCCGATGGGTTGCGCGCGGCGGGCGCCGAGGTCAAGATCGCCAACGAGGATTTCTTTCGCTGGCTGGAACGGGCGGGGTCAGGCCGGCAATGGGACGCGGTGATCGGCAATCCCCCCTACATCCGCTACCAATACTTCGACGAGGACCAACGCAACTGGGCAGAACTGACCTTCCGTCGGGCAGGAATCCCGTTCACGAAGCGCACCAATGCGTGGGTGCCCTTCGTGATCGCCAGCGTCGAGCACCTGAGTCCCGGCGGACGGCTGGCGATGGTGATTCCCGCGGAACTGCTGCACATTGCTCACGCCGACGGGTTGCGGCGCTTGCTCGAACGTGAGATGGAGCAAATCACTGTCATCAACCTGCGGGAAATGGTCTTTGCAGGCGCCTTGCAGGGTATCATCCTGCTTCTGGCCGTGAAGCGCCGTCATGCGCCCGCGGTGCAGTTTGTCCGCGAGCCGCAGTTGAGTCTGTTTCCAGTCGAATTGTGCGAAGAGAGCACCGCGCTCCAGATTATCGAGATAGACAGCGCGGATGATTTGCTGCACATAGATCTCGCCCTCAACCATCGCACGTCCGTCACCACTTCGACGCAGGGGCTAGATGGCAACTGGATGCTGGCCGTGTTGGCGCCCGAGGAACGCCATCTCGTCGCCCGCCTGAACCGGCATCCCTCGGTCGAACGGTTTGCCCAAATCGCCGATGTGGACATCGGCATCGTGACGGGCGCGAACGATTTCTTCGTGGTTGACCAGCAAACGGTCAACTACTACGAGCTACAGGCCATCGCGTTCCCGATGTTGGCGAAAAGCAACCTGATCGGCGGCATCACCTATACCGCACAGGATCACGCCGCCAACGCGCAAGCAGGTAAGGCCGTCTACCTGCTCCGCTTCCCCAAGAAACCCTTCGCTGAACTGCCGGCGAAGATGGCCGAATACATCCGACTGGGCGAAACTCGAAGCTTACACACGCGCTTCAAGTGCCGGATCCGAGAGCCCTGGTACGTCGTGCCGTATGTCTGGGTTTCCGAGGTCGCCATGCTCAAGCGCAGCCACAAGTATCCGCGTCTGGTGTTGAACGAGTTCGGCGCCTACTCGACCGACACCGCCTACCGCATCCGCATGCGGCCTGAATACAGGTCACGTGGCCGCGACCTGACCTTTTCCTTTATGAACTCCCTGACGTTTCTCTCCGCCGAGCTTGAAGGGCGGCACTACGGCGGCGGTGTGCTGGAGATGGTCCCCAGCGAGATCGAGCGGCTGCTGATTCCGTTGGGACGCATGGAGGCGCAGGAGCTTGCGGAAGTGGATGCGATGGTGCGTCGCCGGATGGACGTGGATGAACTATTGCAGGTCACCGATCCGCTGATCCTCCAGAACGGCCTGGGGTTGTCTCCAATCGAGACGGCTATCCTCCAAACGGCGCATCGAAGACTGCGAGATCGGCGATTGAGAGTGAAGTGATTGCACGCATGCGTTGTTTCACCAAGTGCGGTGACGCCCCACATTCAGGACTTCGACCTCTGCACTTTGCACTATTCAGCCTTCCACCCGATTGTCAATGCTGAATCCTGATCACCCGGTCAGCAGCGGCCAGGGCACCGCGACGATCTTTTCGTCCAGGCGCCGGATGGTCTGGCCGCCATGCACCAGGATGCCGCCAACCGCCTGGGGATACTCTGCCAGGAACTTGACCAAGCCGGCGCTGTGCCGGTAACCAGGGGAATTGGTCATCTTGACCTCGATGCCCACGACGCGCCGACCGTGCTCTAGCACGAAGTCTACTTCATCACCCGTCTGCGTGCGCCAGAAGTGCAGCCGCGCGCGGGGTGCCAACAACCCGCTGCTGACGCGCAGATGCTGATAGATCAGCGTCTCGAAAAAGGCGCCCACTTCACGCGCGCCGGCCAGGTCAGCGGCGGTGTAGTAGCCGGCCAGGAAGACTGCAAGCCCAACATCGGCCCAGAAGGCACGCGGCGCTTTCAAGAGGCGCGTGGTGTGACTTCCCAGGTAGGCCGGTACGCGCTCGAACAGGTGCGTGGCTTCCAGTAGATTCAAATAGCGATGGATCGTTGACTGCGAGAGGCCCGCATCGCGCGCCACGTCCGATTGATTGAGCAATTGCCCTGTGCGCAATGCCAACAGCGCCATGACGCGGCGAAAGTCTACCAGCGATTCGACCTGCGACATCTGCCGGAGATCGCGCTCCAGGTACGTGGCGACATAGCCATCCCACCATCTCACGCAGTCTTCCGGCGTCTTGAGCGCCAGCAAGGCAGGCATGAAGCCCCGTTGGAGCAGAGGAAGAGGATCAGCCGGCGCTGCGGGCAGCAACCCATCCTGCGGCCAGCGGCCCGCCAAGACATCAGTCAGGAGTGACGGGGGCGGTTGTCCATGCCGTTCACCAAGCGTCAGCGGATCGAGCACGAAGTAAACGGCGCGACCGGCCAGGCTCTCGCTCACCTTACCCATCAAGAGCAAATTGGCCGACCCGGACAAGACGAAACGGTAACGGCCGGGCTGCTCATCAACAGCCCGCTTGATGGCCGGCAGCAACTCGGGTGCTTTCTGCACCTCGTCCAGGATGACCTCGCTGACCCCGGCCCACAGGCTGGCAGGGTTCTCTTGCACCTGGCGCAACGTGTCGAAGTCATCCATGGTGTGATAGCGCCAACTGCTGAACGGCTCCGCCCGCCGCAGAAGGGTGCTCTTGCCCACCTGACGCGCGCCGGTCAACACCACAATCGGAAACGCTTCGCACGCCGAGCGCAGTTGCGGTGTCAGCCAACGATCATAGTAGACCGGAGGATCGGCAGCGATTGAATGAAAGTTATTCATGATGTGAATCATAAACCAAACAACGCAGGGTGTCAAACCCCGGACTCTGCCCCTACCTTCTACCCCCCCGCGTAACGAATCCCGTTGGCGAACAGCGCCAGGCCGAGCCGGCCGTGAAGGCCGCGGGACGCGGCAGGGTGTTGCACCGGACTGAGGTGATCCTCCGGGTGCGGCATGAGGCCGAAGATGGTTCCGGTGCGGTCGCAAATGCCGGCGATGTCCGCCAGCGAGCCGTTGGGGTTGAGAGGATACGCGCCGGCCGCGGGCGCGCCCTCCGCGTCTACGTAGGTCAACGCGATCTGCCCGGCCGCCCGCAAACGCGGCAGGTCAGCGGCCGCGGCCAACTCGAAGCGCCCTTCGCCGTGCGCGACCGGGCAGGCGATCAGCTCGTCCAGCCCACGTGTGAAGACGCAGACGCTGTCGGGCTGCGGTTGCAGCGTGACCCAACGGCACTCGAAATGGCCGGCCGCGTTGCGGGTCAACGTGGCGGTCTGCACCAGGTCGGATGGCGAACCGGTCGCGTTGGCCGTGGGTGCGTCCTCAGTCAGCGGTCCCGGCAAGAAACCGGTCTTGACCAGCGCCTGGAAGCCGTTGCAGATGCCCAGGATGGGCCGGCGCGCGGCGTGGAATTGCGCCAACGCGTCGCCCAGCCGGTAACGCAGTTCCAGCGCCCACAGCTTGCCCGCGCCCAGGTCGTCGCCAAAGGAAAACCCGCCGGGCAGCACCAGCATCTGAAAATCGTGCAGCCGCGCCGGCGCCGCGCTCAGTTCGTTGATATGCACGATCTGCGCCTGCCCGCCAGCCCGATCACACGCCAGCGCCGCCTCACGGTCGCGATTCGTGCCAGGCGCGTGTAGGATCAATACGCGTGGCTTCATGGTCATAGCACCTTCTTTATGTATGGAGATCAGAGATCAGAGATCAGAGATCAGAGATCAGGTGTGTGGAAGAAGGGAGTTGTGAGAGTTGGAGTTTCCGGTCTGCGGTTTTCGGTCTAAGAACAGAGATCAGGGATCAGAGATCAGAGATCGGGTTTCGTGGAAGAAGGGAGTTCTTCCGGTCTCCGGTCTCCGGTCTCCAATCTCCGGTCTCCAATCTCCGGTCTCCAATCTCCGGTCTCCGGTCTAAGAACAGAGATCAGGGATCAGAGATCAGAGATCAGAGATCGGGTTTCGTGGAAGAAGGGAGTTCTTCCGGTCTCCGGTCTCCGGTCTCCGGTCGCGGCCGAACCGGCGAAGAGTACGTCCGCGTCTACGAAGACGCGGGGCTTAGCCAGGCTCAGCGGCGGCATAATGTTCCTCGTAGTAACGTTCGCGCTGCTGGCGCAGGCTCACCAGAAGCTGATCGAGGCTCAGGCCCGCTTCCAGGCGCAGCCGCTCAATCTCACGCGCCAACTCAGGCACCATCGCCACCATCGGCGTAAAGACCATCGTACCCTCGATATCAACCAGGCGGAAGATGTCGCCGGCCTGGATGCCGTACTTTTCCCGGATTTCGACCGGCAGGGTCAGCGTGCCGCGCTGGCGAATTTGGACTGTTGTTTCCATCGGATGATCTCCTTTCTGCATTTCATCTGCGGCAGATTTTCTGAAACGCAGTATACACCTGTTCGAAAATCAAGGCAAGGGGCGGGAGCGTGAAGCGGATCGCCTTATCGCTCCGAATGAATTCGGGGTTACGGGGCGGCGGCGCCTTCCTCACGGACACTGCAAGCGGGTGATGCGCTGCGGCGCGGCGACGGCTACCAGGCGCACGGGTAGGCCGCCGCGGCTGTCGAGCCAGTAGAGGCTGCCTTCGTCGGTGGTGTAAACCAGGGCCAGGCTGTCGCTGGTCCAACAGAGGTCCAGCGGCGTATGCTCAGCGGGCGTCAGCGCCACCCAGGTGTCCGAGGCCAACGGCCTTCCCCACACGGAACGCCGGCCGTCAGCGGTGCGCAGCAGCGCGGCCACCTGGGCGCCATCAGGCGAATAGGCGAGCCGCGTACCATCGGCGAGCAACGCGCCGGCCGCGGCCAACTGGGCCGTGGGCGCGCCGCCGTCCTTGGCCGCGGCCACGACGCTGACCTCCACCTGTTGCGGGTCAACCGGCCAGCCGGTCCAGGTGAAGGCGATGGTGCTGCTGTCGGCCAGCCAGGTGAGCCAACGCACGCCAAACGCGTGATCGGGCGCGGGGCGCTGGCGATCTTCGAAGTATTCGGTGCGGTTGAGCACTTCCGCGCCGGCCGCATCGCTGACGAACAGGTCCTGGCGCTGGGAACCGCCGTTGGGATGATCGAGGCCGCGCTGCGCGAAGGCCAGGCGCTTACTGTCCGGCGCCCAAGCCACCAGCCCCAGCCAGTCTCCGGCCGCAATTTGGCTCGGTGCGTCATCACCGCCCAGGTCGAGTACGTACAGGTTGGCACTCGTTGCGCTGCGGGTGATGACCGCCAGGTGCTGACTGTCCGGCGCCCACTGCAGCTCGGCCAGCTCGCCCAACCCGCTGACCCCGCCCGCGGCGGCCGGTTCGGCCAGATCGAGGATGTCCAGGTCATCGGTCAGCACCAGGCTCAGGCGCAGGCCGTTCGGCGCCAGGTCGAGGCGAGTCACCGGCAGGGAGGGCGCAATCAGCAGCGGTGCGGGGGAGCCGGCCAGTGTCGTGGTGTAAATTTGGCCCTCCTGGTCGGCAAAGGCGCAGTGCGGAGCGCCTGGGCGATTTTCGCTGCAATCCCACGCCGTGTCCAACAGCCGATCGGTGACTGTGAGCAGGCCGCGGCTGGAGATCTGCCACAGAAGGGTGGCGCCGGTCTGCGCTTGCGTGCTAAACAGGATCGCGCCGGTTGTGCTGGTGGGCGGCAGCGCGGAGGCCGTCACCAGCGACAGATAGACCGGCGGCGTGGGGGTGGCGGTTGGCGCCGGCGTTGGGGTCTGCGTCGGCGTCGGCGTCAGGGTGGGCGTTGGCGTGGCGAAAAAGGGCAGCGCCTGGCAGGCCGTCAGTAGGGCAACCAGCAGAACCAGGGTCAGCGTCAGGGCCAAAGCGGCGGCAAAGGTGCGCACTTAGTCTTCCTCCGGTTTCCAGGCGCGCAGCAGCGCGGCCAGTTCAAGCACGGCGACGGTTTGCATCTCACGGCGCCAGATCAACTGCGGCGCGGCCGTGATCTCGCCGATGCAGGCAAACGGCGCGTGGCCGGCCAGGGCCGCGCGGAAGGCGTCGGCCGCGGCGGGCGTCACCTCGACGATGAAGCGGCCGAGCGATTCCGCAAAGAGGAGCGTGTCTGCAGGCAGGTTGGCGAGGGCGCATCCGGCAGAACCGGCACGCGGGCCAGGTCCGCCACGGCGCCCAGTCGGCCAGCCAGGGCCATTTCGGCCAGCGCCACGGCCAGCCCGCCCTCGGAGCAGTCATGACAGGCGCGCACCAGGCCAGCACGAATGGCCGCGTGCAGCCCGGCCAGCCGCGGCCGCGGGTCGGTGATGGGCGCGGGCACAGTGCCGGCCAGGGGATGCGCCGCGCCCTGATCCGCAGCCAGGAGTTGGTAATAGAGGCTGCCGCCCAGCTCGTCTGCGGTCGCGCCAACCACGTAGAGCAGATTGCCCGGCTCTTTGAGATCCATGGTGACGGTGCGCGTGACATCGGGCGCCAGGCCCAGGGCGGAGACCAGCAGCGTGCCCGGAATGGCGTGCTTTTGCCCGTCCGCGCCCAGGTATTCGTTGTTCAGGCTGTCCTTGCCGGAGATGAAGGGCGCACCATAGGCCAGGGCGGCATCGTGGCAGCCCTGCGCGCAGCGCACCAGGCTGCCCAGGCGGTCGGGCAGGGACGGATTGCCCCAGCAGAAGTTGTCCAGGATGGCGACGCGGTCCGGGTCTGCGCCAACCGCGACCAGGTTGCGGAACGCCTCGTCCACCGCGGCCCAGGCCATGCGGTAGGGATCGAGCAGCCCGTAGGCCGGATTGATGCCGTTGGCGAGCGCGACGCCGGGCGTGGGCTGCGGCGGCGCGTCGCGTCCGAGCAGGGTGTCGAGCGGCAGCAGGACGGCCGCGTCGCCGGGGCCATCCTGGCACGCGCCCACCAGCGGTTTGACCACGGCGCCGCCCTGCACCTCATGATCGTAGCGCCGGATGACCTGCTCCTTGCTGGCGACGGTGGGCTGGCGCAGCAGGCGCAAAATCCAAGCGGCCAGGTCGGGCGGCTGCGCGGGGGTGACGAGCGCGGCCGTCTGCGGCGGGGTCCAGATGGCCTGCAAATGGCGCAGCGGAATGCCGTGGTGCAGGAACTGCCCGTCCAGGCTGGCGACGACGCGGCCCTGGTAACGCACGATGAGCTGGCCGTCGTCGCGGAAACGGCCCAGGGCAGTGGCTTCGACGCCGTAGAGGCGGCTCAGTTCTTGCAGCCGCGGCCAGTGCGGTTCAGCCACGGCGATGACCATGCGCTCCTGGGCCTCGCTCAGCCAGATTTCCCAGGGCCGCAGGCCGCTGTACTTGAGCGGCGCCTGCGCTAATTCCACATCCGCGCCCAGCTCGGCCGCCATTTCGCCCACCGCGGACGATAGCCCGCCCGCGCCGCAGTCGGTGATGGCGTGATAGAGGCGCTCGTCGCGCGCGACCAGGAGCAGATCGAGCACCTGTTTTTCATGGATGGGATGGCCGATCTGCACGGCCGCGCCCGCGACATGACCGGTCTCGTGCGACATTTCCATCGAGGAAAAAGTGGCGCCGCGCAGGCCATCGCGGCCGGTGCGACCGCCCAGTACAACGACCAGGTCGCCGGGCTGTGGATCGCGTAGGGTGGCATGGACGCCGGTCGGCAGGATGCCCAGGCAGCCGCAGTAGACGAGCGGGTTGGCGGTGTAGGCCGGATCGTACAGGATGGCGCCGTTGACGGTGGGGATGCCCATCTTGTTGCCGTAGTCCTCGATGCCATGCACCACGCCCGCGGCGATGCGTCGCGGATGCAGCACGCCGGCCGGCAGCGCGTCTACGGGCAGATCGGGCGGGCCGAAGCAGAGCACATCGGTGTTGGCAATCGGCCGCGCGGAGACGCCCATCACATCCCGGATGACCCCGCCCACGCCGGTGTTGGCGCCGCCGAACGGCTCCAGCGCGGAGGGGTGGTTGTGCGTCTCCACCTTGAAGGCCAGGTCGAAATCGTCGGTAAAGCGCACGATGCCGGCGTTGTCCACAAAGGCCGACACCACCCACGGCTTTGCCAGCTCGTCGGTCGCGGCCTTGATGTAGGTTTTGAGCAGGCCGTGGATGCGGAGCGGCGCCGCGCCGGGCTGGCTGGCATCGCTGAAGTCAATCGTGGCCTTGAAGGTCTTGTGAACGCAGTGCTCGGACCAGGTCTGCGCCAGCATCTCCAGCTCGACATCGGTTGGCTCGCGCTGCGCCTGGCGGTAGTAAGCCTGAATGGCCTGCATCTCAGCCAGATCGAGGGCCAGGCGGCGCGCGCGGCTGATCTCCAGCAGGGCCGGCGCGTCGGCCGCGGCCAGGGGAATGATCTCCACGGTGTCATCCGCGCTGGCGCTGGCGAAGATGGGCGTCAGCGGCCGGTTGATCGTGTAGAACTGAATGGTGGCATTCGCCAACAGATCCTGCGCGATGCGCTGCGCGTCGCCGGCCGTCAGGCTGCCTTCCAACACCACCCGCTGACCGCTGGCCGCGTGGGTCAGCCCGCCGATGCCCAACAGCCGCGCCGCGTCCAGCAGGCTGTCGGCCACGCTGTCGGTCACGCCCGGATGCAGCGCCACTTCGATGGTGTGCTGACCGGCGGGCGGTTCGTCGGCCGCGACCGGCGCCAGGCGCACCTCTTCGGTGACCGGGTCGTGCAGGAGCTGCTGCGCCAGGCGCTGCGCCGCGGCCGCGGGCAGATCACCCTGCACGAAATAGAGATCCGAGATGTGCAGCGCAGTCACCCCGCCGATGCCCAGCCCGGCGATGGCGCGGCGCAGCTTTGCCTCACGGCCATCGGTAAAGGGCGGCCGGGTGGTGACTTCGAAGCGCAAGAGCGGCAAAGGTGTTGACATGGTGCTCATCTCACAGGCTTTTCAACGCGCCTGGGCCTGGTAATTCGGCGCTTCTTTGGTGATCATGATGCTGTGGGGATGGCTTTCGATGTAGCCGGCGTTGGTGATGCGCACGAAGCGGGCCTTGGCGCGCAGTTCGTCCAGGTTGGCCGCGCCGGCATAGCCCATGCCGCTGCGCAGGCCGCCGATCAACTGGAACAGGTAGTCGGACAGGCGACCCTTGTACGGCACCTGCCCCTCGATGCCCTCCGGCACCAGCTTGCCGCCGATGTCGGGCGAGGCGTCGCCGCTGCGTTGGCCGGACTGATAACGATCGGCGCTGCGACCCTTGAGCGCGCCCACGGACCCCATGCCGCGATATTCCTTGAAGCGACGCCCTTCCCAGGTGATCGTTTCGCCGGGCGATTCCTCCAGCCCGGCCAGCAGCCCACCCAGCATGACCGCGGTCGCGCCGACGGCCAGGGCTTTGACCATGTCGCCGCTGTAGCGGATGCCGCCATCGGCAATCACCGGGATGCCGTGCGGCGCGGCGGCGGTGGCGCATTCGCTGATCGCGCTGATCTGGGGCATACCCGCGCCGGCCACGATGCGCGTCGTGCAGATGGAACCCGCGCCCACGCCCACCTTGACCACATCCGCGCCGGCCTCGATCAGAGCCAGGGTGCCGGCGGCTGTGACGACATTGCCGGCCAGAATGATCGCCTGCGGCCAGCGCTGCTTGATGGTGCGCACGGTGTCGAGCACGCCGCGGAATGGCCGTGCGCGGTGTCAATGGCGAGGGCATCGGCGCCCGCGGCCAACAGGCGCTCGGCCCGCAGCAGCGCCGCGTCGCCGACCCCAATCGCCGCGGCCACCAGCAGGCGCCCCTGGGTATCGGTGGCCGCGTGCGGGAAATCCTCACGTTTGAGGATGTCCTTGTAGGTGATCAGTCCCTTCAGGCGAAACTGTTCGTCCACCAGTGGCAGTTTTTCGATGCGGTGGCGGTGCAGGATGACTTTGGCCTCCTCCAGGGTGGTGCCAATCGGCGCGGTGACCAGGTTCTCGCTGGTCATGTAATCACTGATGGGCCGGGCAAAGTCGGTGGCAAAACGAATGTCGCGGTTGCTGAGAACGCCCAGCAGGCGCCCGCCGCCGTCACCGGCCACGATAGGCACGCCGCTGATGTGATAGTGTGCCATCAGCGCGGCCGCGTCAGCCAGCGGCCGATCCGGCGTCAGCGTGATCGGGTTGACGATCATGCCTGATTCCGAGCGCTTGACCCGATCCACCTCTTCGGCCTGCTGCTCTGGCGTCAGGTTACGGTGAATGACGCCCAGACCGCCCTGCCGCGCCAGGGCAATGGCCAACGGCGCTTCGGTGACGGTGTCCATGGCCGCGGAGACCACCGGCACGCGCAGGCGCAGGCGGGGGTGCAGGGTCACGCCCACATCCACATCGGCCGGCAGCACCTCGGAATAGCCGGGCACGAGCAGAATGTCATCGAACGTCAAAGCCTCAGCTATTTGATGAAACGTGTCCATGTCACTCCTCACTTTATGTAATCTCAGCCGCCCCCGCATGAATTCAGGGCTATGGTGCGATTTCAATCGCTCGCCTGCGGTTTGGGGTTGCCAAAACGCCGCGCCAGCTCCGCCTCGATGTCCCCCCAGGACAGGCCGCGGGCCGCCAGAAAAACCAGTGTGTGATAGACCACATCGGCCAATTCGTAGATCACCCGCTCGGTAGTCTCGCCTTTGGCGGCCACAATCACCTCCACCATCTCCTCGCCCATCTTCTTGAGCATCTCATTTTCGCCTTTGGCGAACAACTGCGCCGTGTAAGAGCCAGCCGGCGGATTCGCCTTACGCGCCTCGATCACCGCGAACAAATCTTCAATTACCTGACCCATGAAGTCACCTCAAGTCTGCGAAAAAAGCAGGTGTGCGCGCCGGTGTGGCAGGCGGGGCCGGCCGGTTCGACGCGGTAGAGCAGGGCGTCGGCGTCGCAATCCGCCAGGATCTCCACCACGCGCATGGTGTTACCGGAGGTTGCACCCTTGCGCCACAGTTCCTGGCGGCTGCGGCTCCAAAACCAGGCCTCGCCCGTCGCCAGGGTCAGGCGGATGGCCTCGGCATTGGCGTAGGCCACCATCAGCACAGCGCCGGTCAGTGCGTCCTGCACCACCACCGCCAGCAGTGCGCCCGGCGTCTGGGCCAGCAGCGCGTCCAGGCTCAGCGGTTCCGGATCGAGAGCGGTCAGCGTGGTGTCTCTCATCGCTCAGCGCACCGCCACGCCGCGCTGGCGCAGATACGCCTTGACCTGACCGATCGTCAGCGTATTATAATGAAAGAGCGACGCAGCCAGCGCAGCCTCAGCGCCGCCAACGGTTAGGGCATCGTAAAAATGGGCCAGGCTGCCCGCGCCGCCGGAGGCGATGACCGGAATGGAAACGGTCGCGGTCACGGCTTGCAGCATGCGCAGATCGAAACCGGCCTGGGTGCCGTCGGCGTCCATCGAAGTGAGCAGGATCTCGCCCGCGCCGCGGCGCTCGACCTCTCGCGCCCAGGTTCCCAGGTCCAGCCCGGTGGGCACACGGCCGCCGTTGACCACCACCTCCCAGTGGGGTTCGCCAGCATCCGGCCGCGCCTCAGGCGCCAGGCGCGCATCAATGGCCACCACGATGCACTGGCTGCCAAAGCGCCGCGCGCCGTCGGTAATCAGGCCGGGGTTGCGCACCGCGGCCGAGTTGATGGCGGTCTTGTCCGCGCCGGCCAGGAGCATCGCGCGCAGGTCGTCCACGCTGCGCAGACCGCCGCCCACGGTCAACGGGATGAAGACGGTGTCAGCCACCGCGCGCACCACCTGCCGGGTGATTTCACGGCCCTCATGGGTGGCGGTAATGTCCAGGAAGACCAACTCATCGGCCCCTTCGGTATCATAGACCTGCGCCTGCGCCACCGGATCGCCCGCGTCGCGCAGGTTGAGGAAGTTGATACCTTTGACCACGCGCCCATCTTTGACATCCAGGCAGGGGATGATGCGCTTGGCTAACATACGGACAGACTCCCGTCAGGCTGAAAGCCCGAGCCGCGGGCGAGGTGGAGCGCGTCGGGCAGCGCCAGGCGTCCGGTGTACAGGGCCTGGCCGACGATCACCCCCGCGACGCCGGCGCCGCTCAACGCCAACAGGCGGCGGATGTCGTCGAGATCGCGCACGCCGCCGCTGGCGATGACCTGCAGGCCGCTGGCACGGGCCAGGGCCGCGGAGGCCTCCGCGGCCGCGCCGCTCAACATGCCGTCGCGTGCAATGTCGGTGAAGATGATGTGGGTGACGCCGGCGGTGCGCATGGCCTGCGCCAACGCCAACACAGGGACATTGCTGGTCTGCAGCCAGCCGTGGGTGGCAACCAGACCCTCGCGAGCATCGATGCCGATGACGATGGTTGCCGCGCCGAAGCGGCACAGGGCGTCGCGTACCAGGACCGGGTTTTGCACGGCCGCGGTGCCCAGCACCACCCGCGTCGCGCCCAGATCGAGCGCGAGTTCGATGTCGGCCAGGGAGCGCAGGCCGCCGCCAAACTGAATCGGAGCGGCCACCGCGGCGCGAATCTCGGCCAGGCGCTGCAGATTGAGCGGCAGGGCTCGGCGTCGGCGGCGCAGGCGACGCCGCGCCGGTCTGCAGCGCGCCGTCCAGGTTGACCACATGCAGCCAGGTTGCGCCCTGGTCAACCCAATGGCGGGCCAGCGCGGCCGGGTCATCGCCAAAGACCGTTTCCGCGGCCGGGTCGCCCTGGCGCAGGCGCACGCAGCGCCCCCGGCGCAGGTCAATGGCCGGGAAGATGACGAATTCGGCGGTCGTGGGCATGGTGTTCATGACTGCGCGCCGCCGCACGCCCAGCCGAGCGATTGAAATCGCGCCTGCGTGGGCGCAGGGCCGGTCGGCGCAGGCCGACCTTGCGGCGAAACGCCCCTTCGCCCCGAATTCATTCGGCGGCGGCCAGATGCCTGTGCCCAATCCACAAAATTGTGCAGGATGCGCAGCCCGATGGCCTGACTCTTTTCCGGGTGGAACTGCACTCCCCACACCTCGCCCTGACCAAAGCGGCCGCCGCAGATAGAGGCAAAGTCAAGGCCATAGTCGGTGGTGGCGACGACAAGCCGGGGGTCGGCGGGCGCGCAGTAGTAGGAATGAACAAAGTAGGCGTAACTGCCGCTGGGCACACCGGCCAGCAGGGGATGGGTGTGATCGTGATGGATCTGATTCCAGCCGATCTGCGGCACCTTGAGCAGGTGGCGCGCACCGTTGTGCGTCACGGTCATGCCATCGGCGAAGCGGGTGACGATGCCAGGGAAGATGCCCAGACCGCGATGGCGGCCCATCTCCTCGCTGGTGTCGAACAGCAGTTGCAAACCGACACAGATGCCGAGCAAGGGGGTACCTGCGCGGACCGCGGCCAGCAGCGGCTGCTCGAAGCCGGCCTGGCGGAAGGTGGCGGCCGCGTCGCCAAACGCGCCGACGCCGGGCAAGATGATGCCCTCGGCGCCGGCGAGATCGTGCGGCTGCTGAACGATCTGCACCGGCGCGCCGATATGCTCCAGGGCTTTGGCCACGCTGCGCAGATTGCCCACGCCGTAATCAATCAAAGCGATCATCGAAACGATCCTTGTCCAAAGCAAACGGAGCGAAGGTCGCCCTTCGCTCCGTTACGAGAGTACACGAACTTCAGGCGCCTGTGGGCTTCAGGCGGTTTTGGCCGCGCGATTGCCGGTCAGACGCCGCACGAAGTCACCAAACTCGCCGTTTTCCCACGCCACCAGCAGCGGGCTGGCGTTGAAAATGGAGGAGTAGGTGCCGCTCAGGATGCCAATCAGCAGGGTGATGACGAAGATGCGCACGGTAACGCCGCCCAGGAGCGCCAGGGCCGTCAGCGTGAAGAGCACCGTCAACTGCGTGTTGATGGAACGATCGAGGGTTTCGATGATGCTGCGATTGACGATGGTTTCGAAATCCTGGCTGCGGTAGCGGCCGATGTTCTCACGGATGCGGTCGAACACCACGATGGTATCATGGACCGAGAAGCCGATGACGGTGAGTAGCGCGGTCAGGAAGAGCGAATCAACCTCCCAACCCAGGAAGTGGCCGGCCAGCGACATCAGGCCAAGCACAACCAGTGCGTCGTGGACGAGGGCGATGATGGCGCAGGTGCCGTAGCGAATGGGGTTGGGCACCTTGCGAAACGCAATCGAGACGTAGATCAGGATGGCGATGGCGGCCAGAGCCACCGCGATGCCGGCGTTGCGCGTCACTTCTGCGCCCACGGCCGGACCGACGTTGTCGAATCGCTGTTCGATGAATTCGCCGTAGCGCGCGGTCAGGCTGGTTTGCAAAATCGCCTTCTGTGCGGCGTCAATCGGCTTGGTGCGGACGATGATCGTGTCATCCGCGGTGGTAGTCTTGGATGTCTGCACCACGGCCTCATCGAACCCGGCCGCGCTGAAGATGCCTTTGACATCGGCCGGTTGGATGGCGACGGTGGGCTGCGTGAAGTGCAGTTGCCACAGCGCGCCGCCGGTAAAGTCAATGGACAGGCGCAGGCCAAACAGGATCAGCGAGATCAGACCTGGTATGATGATGAGCAACGACAAACCGAAATACCAGTAACGTTTTCCAACGATATTCAGCATAATTCTTCCTCTCAGACTCCAAACCACCAGCGGTTGCGGGATAGGTCCATGTTGTTCATGACCAGGTGCAGGAACGTACGGGTCACAGTGATCGCCGTGAAGAGACTGACCAGCACACCGATGGCCAACGTCAGAGCGAAGCCTTTGACGATACTGGCGCCGAAGTTGGATCCAAACCAGAACAGGATCACACACGTGATGAGCGTCGAAGCGTTCGAGTCCCGAATGGACGGCCAGGCGCGGGCAAAGCCGATGTCAATGGCGGAGCGCAAGGCGCGGCCGCCACGCAACTCCTCTTTCATGCGCTCGAAGATCAGGATGTTGGCGTCCACCGCCATGCCGACGCTGAGCACAAACCCCGCAATGCCCGGCAACGTGAGCGTGACCGGGATCAACTTGAACAGGGCAAAAACAAGCAGGGCGTAGATGATCAGCGCGAAGTCGGCCAGCACACCGGGCAGACGGTAGTACAGGAGCATGAAGACAATGACCACCAACAGGCCGATGACGCCGGCGTTGATGCTCTTACGCACCGAGTCCTGACCCAGGGTCGGCCCCACGGCGGCTCTCGGCCACACGCAGCGGAACGGGCAGCGCGCCGTAGCGCATCTGCACCGACAGGTTGCGGGCTTCTTCGACCGTGAAACTGCCCGTGATCTGGCCGGTGCCGCCGGTGATGGCGGATTGGATGCGCGGCGAGGAGAGCACGGTTTTGTCCAGGACAATGGACAGAATTTTGCCGATGTTGGCGCTGGTGTAATCGGCGAACTTCTTGGCGCCCTCGTCGGTCAGGTCGAAGGTGATGAGCGGGGCGTTGGTGGTCTGGTCGAAGCCGATGCCGGCCGTCTTCAGGTCAGCGCCGGTCATGATCGTCCTGTAGATCGTCGTGGGCGTGACTGCGCCCGTGGCCGTCACACCGGCCGTGTTGGTGATGGGGTTCGTACCGGTGACTGTGCCGGTATCATCCAGTGAACCGATCGTGGTACTGACCCTGGTGCCCGGAGTCAAGAACTCCTCGCCCGTCTCGATGAATTCGAGCAAACCGGTGCCCTTGAGCGTTTCGATGGCCTGGTCGGGATTGCTGATACCAGGCAATTCCACGACAATGCGGCGGTCGCCCTGCACCTGGATGAGCGGCTCAGACACGCCGAGGCCGTTGACGCGATTTTCGACAATTTGCTTGGCCGTCTGAATCGCATCGCTGTCAACCGCTTCGCCGGCCGGAACATCGGCTTCGAGCAGGACTTGCAGGCCGCCGCGCAAATCAAGACCTTCCTTGATCTGCAAATCACGCGTGCTGGCCGGTTGCCAGAAGAGTAAATCAGTAAGCCACTTGGGGTGCTGTATCGGCAGGGCAAGGTAAACCCCGATCGCAGCTAAGATGATAGTGGTGATAAGGAACCCGGTCGTACGATCTCGCATGAACTCAACATCTCCTCACGGTTCGATTGCAGCCTGGCTGCCTGGCAAACAGGGCGATTATAGTCGACGCCCCATGTCCTGTCAAAACATCCGGCCGATTAGATTCTGAGAGCGCCTTTTGGGGGCCGCGCGTCGCTTGGGCGCCGGTCTGCGAACCTGATCTGCCCGGCGGTGAAGGTTCGGGCCAGCGCGTGTGAGACCGATCTGGCCTCACTCATCGTCCAGGCGCCGGGCGCCAGCGCCGGCCAGAAACGAGAGAACCGCCGCCGCAACCTCGGCCGGCGTCAGGTCATCGGTTGGCAGGTAGAAATCACAATGGGCACGCGCATGGGCCAGGCGCACGCGCTCTTCGGCCAACCAGGCCTCGACCGGCTCCTCGGTCTGGCGCCGGTGCGCGACCGTGGCCGGCTGGGCGTCGAGAAAAATCAGCAGGTCTGGTGGATGCAAGCGCCGCCAGAGGTCCGGCACATACGAATGCTCCTGTGCGCAGGGCAGAACGTCGAAGCCGGCGGCGCGCAGGATGTGCAGTAACGTGCTTTTGCCGGACGCGCACACGCCCACCAGTTTGATCCGGGTCGGCGCAGGGGTCAAGGCAGTGGCGCCGGTCATCGCAGAGTCACCTCATCAGCCTTGCGGCAAGGGAAAACTAACGAACAGACGGCGGGCGTCATCAGCGCGGGTGTAGGGCACAATCTGAATCACCAGGACGCTCATGTCGTCGTCCGGGCGCCCCTGATCCAGGCGGATGCTTTCAGTCAGAATGGCATCCGCCAGGCCCTGGGCCGTGGTCGGCGATGGCGCGTCCTGCAAGTGCAAGCGCAGCACGCCCAGCAAATCGAGTGGCTGTCCATGCCGGTGGCCCGCGGACCAGATGCCATCGGTGAAAACCACCAGGGTCAGGCCTGGCTCGACAGGCAGCTCGGCAATCACCGGCTTGGTGTTGGGATAGATGCCAATCACCTGGCTGGGCTGATCGAGCAGGGTGATTTCCGCGCCGCGCACCACCAGGGCCGGGCACTGACTGTTGCGCGAAACCACGATCGTATTCGTCGCCAGGTCAATCGAGACGATGTGCAACTCGGCAGACACCTGGCCGCGACGATGGGTGCGCAAATAGTCGTGCGCGGCACGGGCGGCCACGCCATCGCGCGCGCCTTCGGCCAACAGGGCAATGGTCTTGCGCACCACCAGGTTGCTGATGATCTTGGCGCTGCGCCCGCTGCGCTGCCCGTCGGCCAGGACCAGGGATACCCCGCCGTGCGGTCGCTCGGTCATCTCCAGGGTGTCGCCGCTCTCACGGCTGGCGTACTTTCCGGTTTTGGCGGCGGCAATCTGTAGTTCCATGGCCGTTGGCTCCTGGCAGGCTCTAGGGTACGACCACGGTCAACTGGACGCTGGCGCGCACCGCGCCATTGTGACGCGACACCGCCTCCAGGGTGACGACGGTGGAGGCGCCGCTGGCAGTGCCGCCGGGCGCCTGCATGCGCACCAGCACAGTCTGCGCGCCGCCAGCCGCCAGGGTGATTTCGGTGGCATTGTCGGTGAAACAGCGATCGCCCTCGCCGCCAGACAGGCACAAGAGCAGGCGCCAACCGTCGGGCAGGCTGGCGCTCAGGCTGATGGCGACCTGGTCGGTCGTGTTGCCCGTGTTTTCGACGCCCAGTGCTGCCACCTGGTGTTCGACTCCATCGGCCACCAGCGTCACCTGGCTGTTGCCGCCGTTGATGCGCAGGCCGTACTGAGGCGTCACCGTCGGGGTCGCGGTGGGCAGATTGGTGGGCGTCGGCGTGGGTGTGTAGAACGGGGTCGCGGTGGCGGTGGGCGTGACCGACGGCGTGGGCGTGCCGCGTACCTGCACATTGGCCACCCAGATTTGGTCGGTCAGGTCATGCAAAACCACACGCAGGAAATAATCGGTGTCCTGCACGGGACACACCTGACGTGACCCCACGCCGGTGACGCCTGTTTCTGTGCCGTCTACGTCCAGGTAAACCGCCTCGATGCCGGCCGTGTTCCAGCGCAGGGTGGAGCATTGCCCCAACAAAATCGTGCGCGGCCCGAGAAGTTGATGATGGGCACGAGCGGCTCGGTGGGCGCCAGGGTGGGGGTGGGCGGGAGCAAGCCGGTTGGGGTGGCCGTGGCGCCCAGGTCAGGCAGCGGCGTGGGCGTGGGGGTTTCTGTTTCCAGCGTGCCCGGGAGAACCGTGCCATCGGCGGGAGTTGACCGGCGGGTGGGCGTGGGGCGCGGCGTCAAGCCAAAGGGCGGCGGCTGTAGGGTGCCGGCTTCGACGGTCAGGCGAGCGACCGCGGTCACCGTGGCAAAGGCGGCCGCAACGTTCGGGTCAACGGTGGGCGGCGCCGGGGTGGGGGTGAAGGTGGCGGGGCGAATCGTGACCGGGCCGGCGACAACCGGCGTGGGCTGATCCGTGCGCAGGCGATTGCTCCAGGAGCGCCAGGCCAGGAAGCCACCGACGACCAGCAGGCACCCGACCAGGGCCAGGAACGCGCCGCCCGCGCCGAGCAGGTATGGCATCCAGCCGCCCGCGCGCTGGCGCACGGGCGTTGAGTCTGTGTCCAGCGATGGCAATAGAGAGGCCGGTTCATCCCACGAGGGTGGGAGTGGTGCTGCCGCGCGTGGATACGGTGCGACCGCGGCCGGCCGGCCACGCGTCGCGGCGACATGACGCGGGCAGGTGGCAAACTGTCCGCCCAGGCAAAAAAACTGCTGCTGCGCCAGGGGCACCGATTCGCTGCGCCCGGTGGCGTAACAGCGGTTCTCGAAGTTAGGGTAATTGAGATAAACGCCTTGCTCGCTGAGCGATCCCAGCAGGGGGCAAGCCTGGCCATCCATAGATGAAGTCCTGATAGGTGTTAGTCCTGGTGGGTCAACGCGCGCCCTGTACGGTGGAGCGTGGTTGACTCACGGCGCAAATCATGGCATCTCGAGGCGGCAAGCTGCCAACTTTGGGATCGAACAAAACTCCGCTCCGCAAACACGGGCGCATTATAGCACCGCAGGCCCGGCGACTGCAAGTCGCTGCAACGACTGCGAAGCCCACCTGCGTGGGCTGTGGCCCAGGGCTAAAAAGAAACGGCAGATCAGGGGCAGACCCGGCGACTGCAAGTCGCTGCAACGACTGCGAAACCCACCTGCGTGGGCTGGGGCCCAGGACTGAAATGCCCCAAGCCCAAATTTTGCCTCTTGACAGAGCGCCGCGGTCGTGCTATGCTGTGACCAGCCACAAGCCTGCCCCCCGCCTTCCGAGTCGTCTTCCGCCGCCGGAAGCCCCTGGCGAGAGTTCTCTCTCCCGCCCGCGACCTCCTTACAGCAGTCAGGAAAATGTCCCTGACCCCATCCGTTTCGATTGCTGCACGAAAGGAGTCTGTGGTTATGTTACGCCGCTCTTCTATTTTCTCTTTTCTATCTTCTACTTTCTCTTTTCTATCTTCTACTTTCTCTTTTCTATCTTCTACTTTCTCTCCTCTCTCCTCCCGACATTCTGCTCTCGGCCGGCTCGCGCCGCGCCTGTCGTCGTTGGTTCATCTGCTGGTGGTGTGCAGTCTGCTCTTTTCCACGGCGGCTGCTGCCCCCCCCCAGATAAATGCCGCTGCTAAACTCATGTCCCCTGATCCCAATTTCGATCTCATTTCCGATCCCGATGCGACGCCCGCGCCTGCGCCGGTGCAGTTGACGCTGGCCGCGACGCCGCCGCAGGTGGAGCCGGCGGGCGTTGTCACTTACACGGTCGTCATCACCAACACCCTGGCCGATCGCGACCTGAGCGGGCTGGTGGTGAGCGATACGTTGCCGCTGGAACTGACCTACTGGCCGGCCGGGGAGGGGGAATTCAGCTACCTGGAGGCCGAACGCCGGCTGGAATGGGTCATCGGTCAACTGGCTGCGGGCGCCACGCTGACCGGCACGTTCCAGGCGCAGGCGCTGGGCGCGGTCAACGGGCAGGTCATCACGAACACCGCGGCCATCGTGAGCGAGGAGGTGGGCGCGGCGGTGCAGGCCAGTGCGGCGATCACGATCACCGCGGCGCCCTGCCTGGGTGAGGACTGTGCGCCGACGCCCACGGCCGAACCGCCGACCGCCACGCCGACGGCCACCTGGACGCCGACGCCGTCCTGCCAGGACGATGAGGAGTGTACGCCAACGCCAACGGCGACGGCAGAGCTGCCAACGGCCACACCGACGGCGACGCCTACGGCTGAAACGCCGCCCTGCCAGGATGAGGAGTGTACGCCGACGCCGACGGCCACCTGGACGCCGACGCCAACGGCGACGCCTGGGCCGGATGATGTGTGGTTGACGCCGGGCGAGGGCGGGGTGCTGCTCAGTGCGGATGGACGCGTGCAGGTGGATGCGCGGCCGGGCGCGGTGAGCCAGCGAACGCTGCTGCGCTATCTGCCGCAGCCGCAGGTGGAGGAAACGCCGGCCTGGCTGGCGATGCATTTCGGCCTGGCGGCGCAGGATGAGCAGGGCGCGGCCGTGACAGCGTTCGAAAGCCTGGTGAGCCTGACCTACCGCTTCGCGCCGGGCGTGGCGCTGACAGAGACGATCCGCCTGTACCGGTGGGACGATGCGGCCGAGACGTGGCAGGCGCTCGACAGCGAGATGGACGTGGTCGGTCGGCAGTTGATGGCCCGGCTGGACGGTCCCGGTCTATTTGGCCTGGGCGCACCGGCATCGCTGCTCAGCTATGGTGCGCAGCATCTGCCGACGGTGCATGGGTTCGTGACCGACGAATGGAGCGGCAACAGCAGCCTGGGCTATCCGCTGGCGCTGCCGCCGGGGCCGGGCGGGCTGGGCTTGAATCTGAGCCTGGGCTATGCGAGCGAGGGGGTGAACAGCATCCGCCAGGGGCCCTCGACGTACACGGTGACGCTGCCTGGCCCCACGCCGACGGCGACGCAAGTCGTGAATGGGGATGCCGAAAGAGCCATAACGTTCACCCACCAGGCCAGTTTCGTGGGTTGGGGATGGTCGTTGAACGGCCTGGGACAGATCACTCGGGACCTAAAGAGCGATAAGCTCTATTTGGGTTATGCAGGCGGAGGCTTCGAGCTGAAGTATGATGCCACGAATGGCTGGCAAACGGAACCGCAGAGCTTCCTGCGCATCGAGCCGACTTCGACTACCAACCGTTGGCTGGTGTGGGCGCCAGATGGAACGCGTTATACGTTTGGCGCGGATAATTGGGGTAATGGCACAGCGTATATCCGCAATAGCGGCTCTTGCGATCAGCAAATGAGGGAAGCGCATCTCACCGAGGTGCGGGACACACATGGTAATCGTGTCATGGTCACATACGTGGCGGAAGAAGACACCGCGATGTGCGACGGCAGTTTGCAGAGCTACGTGCGTGCGATCCGGCCGACTCGAATCGAATATGTGGCCAGCGGCCAGAGTCTGGCCAGTGTGCGCATCGAGTTGGGGTATCAATCTCGTGATGATGTCCACATAGAGGGTTGGGATTCGCCTTATGTCGAAGTGTTTTTCAGTTCGTATCGTTTGGAGACCATCACAGTTCTGGTGCGCAGCAGCACGAGCGCCTTTGCTACGGTGCGCAGTTATGTGCTGGTGCAGGACTACGACTGGTTCGATCAAAACGACAATAAAGGGATCATGCGCTTGACGAGCATCACGGAGAAGGGCAAGAATGGTGGTGCGCTGCCGGCGTGGACGTTTGGCTATCGGGTTGGCGTGGCGGGGACGCAGGACACGTGGAAGAACCACACGCTGCTGGAGACGGTCAACAACGGGCAGGGCGGGAGCGTCACCTACAGCTACGCGAATGTGCCTTATATCTGGATGGAAGGATGCGGGAGGAATACCAACCGCTACCGGGTGAGCCAGATGGAGGTGAGCGACGGGATGGGCGGCGTGCAGCGCACGGTGTACGACCATCAGAACCCGTGGGCGTGGACAGGCCCGAATGGCAGCCCCCCTGGCACGGCGCCGGATTGTCCCGACTTCGAGTTTGGCGGCTACAACTTTGTGCGCAGCCAGGTGCAGGATGGAGCGGGGACGCTGTACCGGGTGATGGAGAACAGCTATCATCAGCGCAACGGCAATGCGCTCGATCCGCGCAAGGGCAAGCTGAGTCTGAGCATCAGCAAGAGCCAGGTGGGGAGCGGGGAGCTGGCGCGCAGCGCAACGACATGGGCCACGGCGGTGGTCAAGGGGGTGAACTGGGTTTACCAGACCGACACGACCAACACGCTGGGGACGAGCAGTCAGAAAACGACGTACGAGTACCTGACGACCAGCCAAAACAATGCGCAGTACGGCAACGTGACGGCGATGCGCACCTACAGCGACACGGTGGGAACACTGTACCGTTCGCAGGAAACGGTCTACTTCCCGGCCAACACGAGTGGCGGCGTGTACATCGTGAATCGGCCGGCGCAGGTGCTGTTGAAAAATGAAACGGGCGCGTGCAAAGGGGAGACGCGCTATTTCTATGACTACCAATCCGCGTACAGCAAGAAGCCGAGCAAGGGCGACGTGACGAAGGTGCGGGTGGGGCAGACGAGCTGCGGGGGCAGTTGGGCCGACACGAGTTATGTCTATGATACGTATGGCAACCAGACCAGCGTGAGCGATCCCCTGGGGCGCGCCACGCTGACGGCCTACGACACGATTACGCAAACCTGGCCGATGCTGTACGTGCTGCCGACCGGGGTGACGCAGCCGCTCGTAGGGACGACCAGTTACGCCTGGGACAAGGTGTTGGGACAGGTGACGAGCGTGACGGATGTGAACGAAGCGACGACCAGCTACAGCTACGATCAGTGGGGGCGGCAGACGGCGGTCATCAAGCCCGGCGATGATGCAACCAACCCGACGCTGCGTTTCGGTTACACCAACTATGTCGGGCCGCCGTCGCCGTCGCCGTACTGGGTGAAACAGGAGCAGAAGGAGAACGGGAGTTACTACCTGGAGAGTCGCACGTTCTACGACGGCATGGGGCGGGTGGTGCAGACACAGGCAGAGGCGGCGGACAGCGGTCAGAGCATCATCGCCAACACGCAATACCAGCCGTTGGGAGTGCTGCGGGCGAGCGTGCCCTACACCGTCACGGGCGGTCTGGGTGGGTATCGAACGCCGGACTGGAATCAGGCAAAAACGCAAACGACCTACGATGCGCTGGGCCGCGTGACGCAGGTGACGCAGCCGGACGGCACGACGGTCAAGAGCTTCTACCAGAATCGGCAGACCGCGGTGCTGGATGCGCTGAACCGGCAGACGATTTCGGAGACCGATGCGGTGGGACGGCTGTACAAGGTGAAGCAGTACCAGGCCACGGTCAATGGGCAACCCGACTGGGACGCGACGGTGTATGCGCGCTCCGTCTACACCTACACGGTGAGCGACCAGCTCGAGCAGATGAAAGGGCCGGATGAGGCATTGACCGCGATGACTTACGATCTGTTGGGGCGCAAGACGCGCATGACAGACCCGGACATGGGCATTTGGAGTTACACCTACGATGCGGTGGGGAACCTGCTGACGCAGACCGATGCGCGGGGCACGAAGCTGTGGTTTGGCTACGACAGCTTGAATCGGCTGACGCAGAAGCGACTGACGGACGCGCTCGGAACACCGCTGGCGAACTACACCTACGACGATACCAGCAATGATAACAAAGGCAAGGGTCGGCGCACCGGGATGAGCGACAGCTCCGGCATCACGAGCTGGGTCTACGATGCGCGTGGGCGGTTGGTGCAGGAGAGCAAGTACGTCAACGGCACAGGCGGCGGGACGTTCGTGACGCAGTGGGGGTATGACTCGGCGGATCGGATGACGCAGATGTTCTACCCTGGCGGCGAAGGGGTGAACTTCCTCTACAACGAGCAGGGGCTGCTGCGGCGCATGTACACGACCGGGCTTGACTATGTGCAGAGCACGGCGTATGATGGCGCCGGACGGGTGACGCAGCGGGTGCTGGGGAGTTCGACGGTGTTGCTGGCGGAGTACACCTATTTTCCCTGGACGATGGCAGGGGGGCCGTTTGCAGCGCATGACGCTGGGGACAACTGGCGCGACGACATCGCTGCAGGACTTGACCTACAGCTACGATGCGGTGGGGAATGTGAAGCAGCAGCTCAGCAGTGCATTGGGGAGCGGCGCCAGCCAGAAGCAGTGCTTCAGCTACGATGGGCTGAATCGGTTGACGGCGGGGTTCACCGGCGACACGAACTGTGCGGCCTATCTCGGCGTCGGCAATGGACCATTCGAAGAGCAGTACACCTACTTTGCCAATGGCAACCTGGATCACAAGAAGATCGTACAGCCCACCAATCAGGATAACGCTTATCTCTACGCTGCGCCGGTCAGCGGCTGCACGGCGGGGACGCTGGCGACGAAGCCGCATGCGGTGCGGCAGGCGGGCAGCAACGTCTACAGCTACGACTGCAACGGCAACATGACCGGGCGCACGGTGGGCGGCGTGACCTACACGCTGGTCTACGATGCGGAGAACCGGCTGCAGCAGGTGAAGCAGGGAAGCACGGTGTTGGCCAGCTATACCTATGATGCGGATGGCAACCGGGTGAAGGCCGACTTCGGCGGCAGCGTGACGGTCTATGTCGGCGCCTACTACGAGAAGACAACGAGCGGCAGCAGCACGACGATCACGAAGTATTACCAGGCCGGCGGTCAGCGCATTGCGCTGCGGGTCAACGGGGTGGTGCGCTGGCTGGCGACCGATCATCTCGGCAGCACGGCGCTGACAGCCAGTGAGACCGGCGGCCGGATGTCGGAGATTCGCTACAAGCCGTGGGGCGAGAGCCGCTACACCTTCGGCGCGACGCCGACGCAGCGCCGCTTCACCGGGCAGGTGCTGGATGAGGTGGCGGGCGGGTTGTATTTCTACAATGCGAGATACTACGACCCGGCGCTGGGGAGGTTCACTCAGGCCGATACGCTGGTTCCCCAGCCTCAAAATCCGCAAAGTCTGAACCGTTACAGCTATGCCCTGAATAATTCTGTCAGGTTTAGCGACCCCTCGGGCCATTATGAATGTGAGGGGGCTGTCAACTGCAACGGACCTGACCCTGTGCTGCCATCGGCGCCGCCGTCAACGCCACCGCTCTTATGCACCGCTTCTGTGGCCCCGCAATATCAGGGACCGGTTTACCGCGCCACTCCAGACTATGCACCAGATGATGGCTGGATTCTCAAATTTCGCATTCACGGCGATGCCGATCTGCGGCTGGAATATGTGCATGTTTCTTCTTATGCCACGCGAGGCACACTACCGGCAGCGGTAGCCGGTGAATACCGAACAGTCTACGTGTTCGATGATGGGGTAACTCGGGTTCAGTGCGCCCGGCGTGCGGGTTCTTGCCACTTCGCAGGCGTACCTGGTGGAGAAAGGCGGCGCAGATGCGCTCGGACAACTCTACCTCGGTCAGGATGCCGCTCTGGAATGGGAAAAGTGGATTCCGAGCGGCTACATCGGTGGCACATGGGTCAGCGGCGCGCGACAAGCGGCCGCCTGGGCCAATCAGTGGCCGATCAAGGTAGTGCCATGATGAGCCGAACCTGGAACTACCGATGGCGCCGTGGATTTGGCTTGGCTGGGTTGTTCTTCATGCTTCCAAATGGCAACTGGGTGTGTCGCCGCGAGGTCCGTTTGCGGGCACAACTCCCACAGAAACCCCTATCAATCGCATCGAGCGTGGCATGGTGGATGCGACCGATCTACCCTCTGGATGGAGTCTACGCTCCACTGGCGCGCCTCGGAATTCCAACGGCGCCATTCTCGCGCGGTATCGAGACTACCAGGGGCCGCAACGTAGTGCCATGCCATTCGTCAGGACGGGACAGCAAATGTATCTGTACTCTAACGAAATCGAGAGCCGAGAGGCATTTCAGAAACTGGTAACAGACAGTATTCCGTCCGAGTTTGCGGATAAGTGGCCGCGCCCTGTAGAGTTGGATTTCACGCTGCACGCTAGTGAGAGTAGAATCGGGTGTTCATCGGGACTCGTCAACAATATTCCTCATCGAGTGTGCCTGGTTATTGCGCGTTACGACGAGGTGGTAACCAGACTTGACGGTCTGGTCTTCGAGGATCGCTGGTTGACGATGGCGCAGTTCCGGCATCTGCTGGAGCGGGTGGACGCGAAGATGGAGGCGATACGGGAGCCGCAAGGAAACGCAACCCCAACGCCCGCACCGTAAAGTCAGTGCCATGACGCTGACGGCAACGCCACCCGGCGCCTCGATGGCAGTCAAGATGTCACGCTGACCTACGATGCAGAAAACCGGCTGACTGCGATGTCCGGCAGTGTCACGGCCAGCTATGTGTACGACGCGGACGGCAACCGGGTCAAGGAGACCATCGCCGGCGTCACGCGCGTCTTCGTCGGCAATTACTACGAACTGGACAACGGGACGGTCAAGAAGTATTATTACGCTGGTGCGACCCGTGTGGCCGAGAACAGCGGCGGTGTGCTCTACTACCTGCTGACGGATCATCTCGGCTCCACCGCGCTGACGCTGAACAGCAGCGGCACCCGTCAAACCGAGTTGCGCTACTATCCCTTTGGTGCGGCGCGTTACAACGCCGGCAACCAGGTGACGACCTACCGTTTCACCGGTCAGCGTTGGGATAGCGGCACGGCGTTGTATTTCTACCAGTCCCGCTGGTACGACCCGCTCATCGGGCGATTTCTGGCCGCGGATACGATCGTTCCTCAGCCGCAAAATCCGCAGAATCTGAACCGGTACAGCTACGTCGGGAATCAACCTCTCGGGTTCATCGATCCAAGCGGACACGCAGCCATATGTGGAACAAGTGCAGATGATGGTTGTGGCGGCATAGATGCGCTCCAAAGCATTGAAATGCAACTGCGGCAAGGAAGACTGGATCCAATCGGCGCCAAGCAAGCGTATTATCAGTATTACCTGGCGCACCCTGGCGAGAACGCAGGCGCCTATCAGCCACTCAACCCAACTGAAGAATTCAACGGCATCATCTCGACCGGGTATGCGCAAGCTCAAGCGGAATTGGGCGCAGCAAACCTTGGCGGGTTGGCGCTGGGCGCTGCCACCACCAATGGCGTAATCTTTGAGGCGATGTCCGGTTATGGGGGGAATGCGGCTCTTGGGATGATGGCAATGGTGGGGGGGATTGGGACAGGAGGATCAATATGTCTGAATTGTGGGACGGTTAAGCCAGACCTCGCCCGTAGCAGCGGTAAGCTACGAATTGATCCCGATGGCGCATCCGTGTATTGTACGAACTGCCTACAGAACGGCCAAACACAAGCGGGGCCCAATAAATACTGGGTCAAGTCCTTCGAGAGCTATGAGAGCGAGGCACTCCAGACTGATCTAGGTTTGCCCGAATACACGCCGCAACATGGCAGGCCTGGGCACTTCTCCGTGTTCCAGGGAGGACCGACCGATGAAAACTCATCGTTGTGGCAACGTCTGAATCAGTTCATTAGGACACCAAAGCCCATGCGCTGGCCTTAGATGCAGGTTGGCTGCTTGCCTCTGCAGCATCGCAGCATTATCGCCACATGATGTAATTCACTGAATCGATAGGGGGTAGATTATGGAACGCAACCGAGAACGAGACAATCGTGTCGCTCGGCAATTGCTGGGCTATGTTGTGAGTGATCTCCAGAGGGAGATTGTCCAGATTGAACATCGGTACTCACAGTTAAGTGATCGTAGTCAGTGGGATGCAATGGTTTGCATTGGGAATCGCGAGTTCCGGTGGAATGAAGTCAAATTCTTCCACATACTGTCAGATGTTTTGAACGAGCTTCCCGATGGTAGCTATCTCGTGATACCACACAACGTACTTGTATCCCATGATGGTATCCTGCAGATCGCCATGCTTGAGGAGCGATTGTATCCTTATTATGAGGATCGGACGCCGGGCGGAGAATCAGGGGGAACCGTCGTCTATCAACTCAAACTCTCATTGGACGATGCATACGTCGAAACTGCAGCATCGACTCAATTTGGATACGCAGTCACGGATTTGGGCGGTGCGATGGAGCAGTTAAGACGACAACTGCCTGAACGCACCCGACTGAGAATCTGCTATTTCTGCAAGTATTTCATCGAGTACAACGATTTCGGCGGCACTGATGATCGACATGACCAGCTCTACTGTTTTAGAGATGCTCCAGACGTACTTAAGCAACTGATGGCGGTGTATCCCGTGTTGAGAGAACATGAGTATCTGTTACTTCAAGGGATACGCGACATGGACGCTTTTCACAGTTGTCCTTTGTTTTCTTATCGCAACAGCGTACCCCACTGTGCCAATGAGGCCTGAGCCACTTCCGTGGCTGAATTTGGGATGTACAATCAAGGTAGGATAGGATGAATGCCACGGCGAGCACGACTAGCATAGGGAGCTATGTGTACGGTGCGTCGTCGCCGGGGAATTGTCGGGCGGGGACGCAGGCGACGAAGCCGCATGCGGTGCAGCAGGCGGGCAGCAGCAACGTCTACAGCTACAACTGCAACGGCAACATGACCGGGCGCACGGTGGGCGGCGTGGCCTACACCCTGGTCTACGATGCGGAGAACCGCTTGCAGCAGGTGAAGCAGGGAAGCACGGTGTTGGCCAGCTATACCTATGATGCGGATGGCAACCGGGTGAAGGCCGACTTCGGCGGCAGCGTGACGGTCTATGTCGGCGCCTACTACGAGAAGACGACATCCGGCAGCAGCACGACGATCACGAAGTATTACCAGGCGGGCGGTCAGCGCATCGCACTGCGGGTCAACGGGGTGGTGCGCTGGCTGACGACCGATCACCTGGGCAGCACGGCGCTGACAGTCAGTGAGACCGGCGGCCGGCTGTCGGAGATTCGCTACAAGCCGTGGGGCGAGAGCCGCTACACCTTCGGCGCGACGCCGACGCAGCGCCGCTTCACCGGCCAGGTGCTGGACGAGGTGGCGGGCGGGTTGTATTTCTACAACGCCAGATACTACGACCCGGCGCTGGGAAGGTTCACTCAGGCCGATACGCTGGTTCCCCAGCCTCAAAATCCGCAAAGTCTGAACCGTTACAGCTATGCCCTGAATAATTCTGTCAGGTTTAGCGACCCTCAGCCATTATGAATGTGAGGGGGCTGTCAACTGCACCTGGACCGACCCTGTGCTGCCATCGGCGCCGCCGTCAGCACCACCGCTCTTATGCACCGCTTCTGTGGCCCCGCAATATCAGGGACCGGTTTACCGCGCCACTCCAGACTATGCACCAGATGATGGCTGGATTCTCAAATTTCGCATTCACGGTGATGCCGATCTGCGGCTGGAATATGTGCATGTTTCTTCTTATGCCACGCGAGGCACACTACCGGCAGCGGTAGCCGGTGAATACCGAACAGTCTACGTGTTCGATGATGGGGTAACTCGGGTGTTCGATGAACCAGCTTTGAGCTTCACAGTGGGGGAGGGACTTTATGCTGGCAATGAATGGACTCCAACTGGAGGAAGGCAAACTACGGTGGGGATTGGATTTGGTGGCGCTGATCTTCAATTGCAGCAGAACCAGGTCATGATCGGACTCGTCAACCCGGCAGGGGTCGGCGGCGGCCGCATCGGGACACAGTTCAGTGCGCCTGGCGTACGGGTATTGGCGACCTCACAGGCGTACCTGGTAAAGAAGGGCGGCGCTCGATCCCTTGGGCAGTTTTACTTTGGCACAAACGTGTCTTTGGAATGGTCCATGTGGATTCCAGGCGGCTATGCGCCAAACGGTGGTTGGGTGAGCGGCGCGCAAAGAGCGGCTGCCTGGGCCAACCAGTGGCCGATCAAGGTGGTGCCATGATGAAACGAAGATGGTACTCCTGTTGGCAAGTATGGCTCGGATACTTTGGGCTGTTGGTGGGTATGCAAATCCTAACTGCGTGCTTGGGGCCATTGGGGTCGTCCATAGGCGCGACTTCCACGGAGACGCCTATCAATCGCATCGAGCGCGGACTTCTGGATGCGACTGATTTGCCGTTCGGGTGGCGGCGCGAGTCAACTGGAGTGCCGCAGGACTTGACAGGGAGTGTAATCGCCAGGTATAGAGACTATCGAGGACCTGAAAGCACACCCATCTTCGTCCGGATAGGGCAGTCGACAGCGCTCTATCAAAGCGAAGAGGATAGCAGACAGGCCTATGAAGTCCTGAAAGTTGAGATAATCCCGGCTGAATCTCGAGATGAGTGGCCGGAACCTGAAGAATTACGCAACGTTCTTCAGGCAGACGAAAGCATTATTGGTTGTTCAGAAGGGCGGATAGACAACATTCCTCATCGCCTGTGTGGTGTAGTAGCACGCTATGGATCCCTGGTGACAGTAGTTCGTACTCTGGTCTTCGAGGATCGCTGGTTGACGATGGCGCAGTTCCGGCATCTGCTGGAGCGGGTGGACGCGAAGATGGAGGCCATACGGGAGCCGCAAGGAGAGGCAACCCCAACGCCCGCACCGTAAAGTCAGTGGTACGACGCCAATGACAACGCCAGCCGACGCCTCGACGGCAGTCAAGATGCCACGCTGACCTATGACGCCGAGAACCGGCTGATTGCGATGTCCGGCAGCGCCACGGCAAGCTACGTCTATGATGCGGACGGCAACCGGGTCAAGGAGACCATCGGCCCGACTTTCGGCCACGAATTGCACGAATTGAAACGAAAAGGCCCTGGAATTCGTGAAAATTCGTGTAATTCGTGGCAGAGAAAGCTGGGCGGATCTTTGCCACGAATTGCACGAATCGAAACGAAGACAGAAGCTCGGTTCGTGAAAATTAGTGAAATTCGTGGCAGAGAAAGCTGGGCGGATCTTTGCCACGAAGAGACCCTGAAATTCGTGAAGTCAATGATTCTCGTCATCCACCGTTGCCGGCAGGCGCAGCAGCCAGAAGGCGCTCAGAATGCCGCCGCCGAGCGCGGCAAGCGCCAGGGTGGGGCGAATGCCCAGGGCGCCGCCCAGGAACCCGCCGACCAGCGCGCCCAATGGGCCGATGCCGCCCGCCGTGAGATTCATGCTGGCGCTCACGCGGCCCAGCAGGCGGTCGGGCGTGATGGCTTGGCGCAGACTGATCTCATGGATGCTGAAGATGGAGCGCAGCCCGTCACCCAGGAGCTGCGAGGTCATCAGCATGGCGATGGCTAGGCCGAGCGGTCCGCGAGCCAAAGGAACGAGGAGCGAGATGAGGCCGCCCAGGAGCGTTGCGCCGATGAGCGTGCGTCTCAGTCCAAACCGCTGCACCGCGGGCTGAGCCAGCAGCGCGCCCAGGAGATCGCCAACCCCGCCCATGGCGATGGTCAGACCCAACGCGGCCGCGCCAAAACCCAGTTCGCGGATGGCATACAGGGCGTAGAGAACGCCGATGAAGTTGCCGAAAAAGCTGCGCGTGCCGCTGCTCAAGGCCAGGGCGCGCAAGGCCGGTTCATGCCAGACCGCGGCCAGCCCTTCGATGATCTCATGGCCGATGGGCTGGCGTTCGGCCGGCGCCGCGGGCATGATCTCCGGCTGGCGAATGGCGGCCAGCGAAAAGGCAGATACGACAAAAGAAAGGCTGTCCACCAGGATGGCGACGGGCGCGGTCAGCGCCTGCACCAGGACGCCGGCCAGGCCCGGCCCCAGCACTTCGGCCAGCGAGCTGCTCAAGGCCAGTCGGCTGTTGCCTTCGATGAGGTGTTCACGCGTCACCAGCGTTGGCAAGTAGGCATGATAGGCGCTGTCGAAAAGCACGGTGCAAATGCTGCTGAACAGCACGACGGCGTAGAGCAGACTCATATCGAGGAAACCAAAGGCCGCGGCCAACGGTACGCTGAGCAGAATGAGGGCGCGGACCAGGTCGGTGACGATCATCAGGGGCCGCCGCCGCAGGCGATCCACCCAGGCGCCGGCAAACAGGCCAATGGTGAGCACAGGCAGTGCGGCCGATGCCGCCAGCGCGCCCATCTGCCCGGGCGAAGCGCCCAGAACGAGCACCGCGACCAGCGGCAGGCCATCGCGCGTGATGCGAGAGCAAAGCTCGGAGACGGTTTGACCGACCCACAGTTTGAGGAAATCGGGCTGACGCCACAGCCCGATATGGCGAGGCGACGGCGCCACGCTGGTTAGCCGACCAACTTCTGGTTGAATTCGCGTGGCATCATAGAGACAACATTCCCCCGATAGGTATTCCGGTGTAGTTCAAAGCACACGTAGTCGGTATCACGCGTGCAGAATGATAAGGTCGTACTGAAGTCGTGCTATTGAAGTGCCTGAAGCATTTCCTTATTGCTGCGCAGGATTCGGTTGACGACTGTCTGCACATCCACCTTTTTCTGCTGCGCATATTTCTGGACAAATTCGGCGATATCGTCATCCAAATAAACCGGGAGATTCAGATGAACGTTCGGACGATAAAACCTGCCGCGCACTCCGCCTGAGAAATCGTATTCCTCTTTCATATTCATCACCTCGTCTCCGATAGAGAGCATGAAAGGGTCAGCAAAAACCTGAGAGGCGCGCTCAAAGCTGACCTTGTGATCACGCAGGTTCTTTTTTGCTTTTGCCGTGTCCCATTCGAAATTGTATTGCACGGTTTCTCCGGCTCCGTCATTCGATGTGAGCAGCACAGCGTCCGTCTTGCGACATTCTTTCCCAGTGTGCGGAACCAATGTACACCAGGTATTGCGATTTGTCAACCGACGAAAACCGGCAAACCACCAACATCACGGTTAAGAACATACGGTGCGCACGAACTCCCACGCCGCGGCCGCGGTGTTGATGACGCCGGCCGCCTGTTCCTCTCGCAATTGCGCCAGCAGCGCGCCGACCTGGGGCCCGGGTGACAGTCCTAGTTCGGCCATGATCTCCCGGCCGTCGAGCAGCAGCGTCGGCTGCACCTGTTCGGCATGCTGCTCGAAGAAGGCGGTCAGGAGGGTCCCGACCAGGCGGCGGCGCGCCTGCCAGCGTTCGGGAATCAACTCAAGGCCCCAGGCGCCGAGGTGATCGGCCAGCGAAAAGAGCGCCGCTTCCACCCCCACCGGATGGGCGCCGGCAAAGAAGCGGTACACCTGGCGGCGGTCCGGCTGGCCGGCGATCAGACCGGCCAGCGCGCCGGCGCGGCGGTGCTCGGTGCAGGTGCGGGCAACCAGGCGCACCGCCTCTGCGCTGAAAGCCAGGCGCTGCAGCAGCGATGTGGCCAGGCGACCGCTCAGCGCCTCATGACCGTCGAAGGTGACGGCGCCGGCGGCGTCCACCTGGCGCGTGGCCGGCTTGCCGATGTCGTGCAGCAGGGCCGACCACACGAGCAGGCCGGCGCGGCTGTGCCCTTGATCCACGGTCTGCGCCAGGTAAGCGCCCAGGGCGCGATCGAAGGGGAACAGTAGTTCGGCAATCTGCGCTTCTGGCGATAAAGGCGAATCCGCCAACTCGGACCAGCGCAGGATGGTCTGCATCCAGCGCAGCACCTCCAGCGAGTGATCGAAAACATCCAGCCGGTGCGGTCCGGCCTGGGTCACGCCTTGCAGGGCCTTGATTTCGGGTAGCACGATTGCCAGCGCACCGATGTCGTCCAACTGACGCACCGCCAGATCAGCCCTTGAATACACGAAAGAGCGATTCAACTCATCACGAATGCGCTCAGCAGCCACCAGATCGAGGCCGTTCACGTGGCTGCGCGCCAGCGCCAGGCTGGCCGCATCCCAGGTCAGATCGAAAGCCAGCGCCTGGCGCACACCGCGCAGGATGCGCAAAGGATCATTCCGAAACGATAACCCACTGGCTACACGAAGAAGACGGTGCGACAAATCGTCGAGCCCGCCGGTGACGTCAATCACGCCGGCGTCGAGGTTCTGGATGTCGAGGGCCAGGGCGTTGAGGGTGAAATCGCGCAGGTGCAGGTCGGCTGCCAGGCTGGGGCCGCGCAAGAGCGCCACATCCACGAAGGTCTGACTGCCGTCCGGCTCCGTCAGCACGGCGCGGCCCACGTCGCGCGCGGCGTCGAGCGGGAAAAAGGCAGCGCCCAGCGCGTCTGCCAGGCGCTTGGCCAGGCGCAGGCCGCCGCTGGGCACTGCCAGATCAAGGTCGTGCGCAGGCCGGTGCAGGAGCAGGTCACGCACCGTGCCGCCGACCAGCCAGCCTTCAACATGCTGCGCTTGCAGCCAGGCGATGGCCTGCTGAGCCACAGGGCTGAAAGAGACGCTGAAATCAATAGTTCCCAACATGATTCGCCCCAAGAACTCAGACAAGCCGATTTAGACAGGATGAACAGGATGAACAGGATTCTTGCTCTGTGGTGTGCAAAACTACCGCCACGAGAGTTCGAATATCCTGTCAATCCTGTCAATCCTGTCTGAATTCCAGGCAGGCTAAGTGGATTAGCGACTGAGCTGTTCGGCCACCAACTCCGCGATCTTGACCGGCGTGGGTGCGACCTGCACACCGGCCTGGCGCAGCGCGGCCATTTTCTCCTGGGCCGTGCCGGTGCCGCCGGAGATGATCGCGCCCGCATGGCCCATGCGCTTGCCGGGCGGCGCCGTTTGCCCGGCAATGAAGCCCACCACCGGCTTGCTCATGCGCTGCGCGATGAACTCCGCGGCGCGTTCCTCGTCTGTGCCGCCAATTTCACCGATCATGACCACCATTTCAGTCTGATCGTCCTCTTCAAACATCTGCAGCACGTCAATGAACGTGGTGCCGATGATCGGGTCGCCGCCAATGCCCACGGCCGTAGACTGACCGATGCCCCGCTCGGTCAGCGCGTAGACCACTTCGTAGGTCAGTGTGCCACTGCGCGACACCAGACCGACCGGGCCAGGCGTGTGGATATGCCCAGGCATGATGCCCACCTTGGCCTCGCCCGGCGTAATCACACCCGGGCAGTTGGGGCCGATCAGGCGCACATCGGTTTGATCGAGGAAGGCCCGCACCTTGACCATGTCGAGCGTAGCCAGCCCCTCGGTGATGCAGACGATCAGGCTGATGCCGCTGTCTGCGGCTTCCAGGATGGCGTCGGGGGCAAAGCGCGCCGGCACGTAAATGATGGACGCGTTGGCGCCCGTGGCATTGACGGCCTCGCGCACCGTGTCGAAGACCGGCACGCCCAACACCCATTCGCCGCCCTTGCCCGGCGTGATGCCGCCAACCACCCTGGTGCCGTACTCCAGCATCTGTTTGGTGTGAAACATTCCTTCGCGACCGGTCACGCCCTGGACAATCAGGCGTGTCTCTTTATTGACCAAAATACTCATCGAACAGAGTCCTCCCTGACTCAACAATCCAGGCCAGATCAGTCATGCAGGCGCTGGCGCATATCGGTCGCCAGGCCATCCAGCTCCGCATTAGACGCCCGGCGACGATTGCCGGGAACGTGCAAGCCATCGCCGACGTAACGCGGCAACAGGTGCATATGAAAATGAAAAACAACCTGGCCGGCCACGTGTTCGCTCGATTGCCAAAGGTTCATGCCATCGGCGTTGGTGACATCACGCAGCGCCGGCGCCAGGCGCACCGCCACGGCCATCACCGCGGCAGCCAGCTCTGGTGTGACATCGTACAGATTGCGCACGTGCTGCCGCGGTACGATCAGGCAGTGCCCGCGCGTGGCCGGGTAGATGTCCATGAACACCGCCACCGCGTCGTCCTCGTAGACGAATACGGCCGGCGCCTCGTGGGCAATGATCTGGCAGAAAATGCAGTCTTCCATATTTAGAACTTCAGCTCGCCCCGGGCGGCGCGCACGGCCTTGTCTGCGGCCTCATCCAACGTGGCGGCCGTGCCCATGTGCGCATCGGCCAGGATGGCGCGCCCCTCCGCTTCGTTGGTGCCCACCAGGCGCGCCACCATCGGCACCGTGGTGGGAACCTCCCTGAGGGCGGTCAGAATCCCGCGGGCCACCTCGTCACAGCGCGTAATGCCGCCAAAGATGTTGAACAGCACCGCCTTGACGTTCTTGTCCGAGAGGATGATGCGCAGCGCGGCCGCAACCTTATCGGCCTGCGCACCGCCGCCCACGTCCAGGAAATTGGCCGGCGAACCGCCATAGAACTTGATGATGTCCATCGTGGCCATCGCCAGACCCGCGCCGTTGACCATGCAGCCGATCTCGCCATCCAGCTTGACGTAGCTCAGGCCAAAGCGGCGTGCCTCAGCTTCGTAAGGGTCTTCCTCATCCACGTCGCGCATCTCGTCCAGATCAGGATGGCGGAAGAGGGCGTTGTCATCCACCGCCATCTTGCCGTCCAGGCCCACCAGCTTGCCCTCGCCCACAATCGCCAGCGGGTTGATCTCAGCCAGCGAGGCATCGCTCTGCACAAACGCGGTGTAGAGCGCCTGCGCGATGCGGATGAAATCGCTCACCAGCTCCCGATTGACCCCCATGGTCATCGCCATCTCGCGCGCCTGGTAATCCTTCAAGCCCAGGAAGGGATCAATGGCGATCTTGGTAATTTTCTCCGGCGTGTGCGCGGCCACCTCTTCGATGTCCACACCCCCTTCGCTGGAGCCCATCATGACCACGCGGCGCTGCGCGCGATCAATCACCAGGCCCAAGTAAAGCTCTTTCCTGATGTCGGCCGCTTCATCAACCAACACCTTACGCACCTTCAGCCCCTTGATGTCCATACCCAGGATGCGTTCAGCTACCGCTTCTGCTTCATCCGGGGTGTTCGCCAGCTTGATGCCGCCGGCCTTGCCGCGCCCCCCCACCAACACCTGTGACTTGATGACCACCCGCGTACCCAGGCGCCGAGCAATGTCACGCGCGGCCGTGGCGGTGGTTGCCACCTCGCCGCGCGGGATCGGCACGCCAAACTTGGCAAAGATACGCTTCGATTGATACTCTTGCAGGTTCAAAGGTTTCTCCTTCTGTCAACTAAAACTGATTTCCAGATGACTTGAATTCATCCTTCCTCTTTCCTCATTCAGCATTCAGCCTTCAGCCTTCATCCTTCAGCCTTCAGCCTTCACCCTTCATTCTATCATGCCTGGCAGGAAAGGGCAAAGCCTTTGGCGACTTTGGCAATCAAGACTATAATGCATCTGCCCCACATCTGGATTGTCACCTGGAGGAACCCTTATGCAAAGCACACCGCATCGCCTGATTTTCCTGCTTGTCTCTGGCCTCGTCCTCAGCCTGATCTTCGCTGCCGCGGCCGGCGCACAGTCCGGCGCTGATCTGTGGGTGGACGCCAACGAGGCCGACCTGCCTGCGGGCGGCGAACGGCTGATCGTCCCCCAACGCTACCGCACCCTGACCCTCGATTCGGATGGCCTGCTGGCCCTGCTGCAAAGCGCGCCGGCCGAAGGCTCGGAAGCGGCCGGGCAGGGCAGCGTCATCCTCACCCTGCCCCTGCCCGACGGCGCCTGGGCGCGCTTCCGCCTGGTCGAATCGCCCATCATGGCGCCGGAGCTGGCCGCGCGCTTCCCTGAAATCAGGACCTACGCCGGCCAGGGGGTGGATGATCCCACTGCCGTCACCCGGCTGGACTGGACGCCCCTCGGCTTTCATGCCATCATCCTGTCGAGCACAGGGACGGTTTACATTGATCCCTACCGCCGCGGCGACACCCGGCACTACATCAGCTACGACACGCGTGATTTTCAGGCGCCGGCCGACAAGCGCTTCATTGAAACGCTCCCGCTGGACGATGGCATGGGCGCCACGATCGCCGGTCTGGTCGCGGCCCAACCGCTGGCGTCGGCCGGCCCGCAGTTGCGCACCTACCGCCTGGCCGTGGCCGCCACGGGCGAGTACACGCAGTTCTTTGGCGGCGCCGTCGCCCAGGGCCTGGCCGCAGTCGTCGTCTCGGTCAACCGCGTGGACGCGGTGTACGAGCGCGAAGTAGCCGTGCGCATGGTCCTGGTCGCCAACAACAACCTGGTCATCTACACCAACCCCGCCACAGACCCCTACACCAACAGCAACGGCAGCGCCATGCTCGGCCAGAATCAAGCCACCCTGGACGCGGTCATCGGCAGCGCCAATTACGATGTCGGTCATGTCTTCAGCACCGGCGGCGGCGGCGTGGCTTACCTGGGCGTTCCCTGCCGCGCCGGCTGGAAGGCGCAGGGCGTCACCGGCAGCAGCAGTCCGGTCGGCGACCCCTTCGACATTGACTACGTGGCGCACGAAATGGGACATCAGTTTGGCGGCAACCACAGCTTCAACGGCAACGCCAATGCCTGCGGCGGCGGCAACCGCAACGCGTCCACGGCCTACGAGCCGGGCAGCGGTTCCACGATCATGTCCTACGCCGGCATCTGCGGCGCGCAAGACCTGCAGCCGCACAGCGATGACTACTTCCACGTCGTCAACTTCAACGAGATCATCGCCTACACCACGGCCGGTCAGGGCAACACCTGCCCGGTCGTCACCAACACCGGCAACGCGGCGCCGGTGGTCAATGCCGGAACCGGCGGCTTCACCATCCCCAAACAGACGCCGTTCACCCTGACCGGCTCCGCCACCGATGCCAATGGCGACCCTCTGACCTTCAACTGGGAGGAGTACGACCTGGGCAGCGCAGGCGCGCCCAACAACCCCATCAACCCGCCCTTCTTCCGCTCCTGGCTGGCGACGGTCAGCCCGTCACGCACCTTCCCGCGGCTGAGCGACCTGGTGAACAACACCACCGTCATCGGCGAGATCCTGCCCAACGTCACGCGTGCGCTCAACTACCGCCTGACCGTGCGCGACAACCGCCTGGGCGGCGGCGGCGTCAACACCGCCAACCTGGCCTTCAATGTCACCACTGCGGCCGGGCCTTTCGCGGTCACTGCGCCCAACACTGCGATCAGCATCCTGGGCGGAACGCCCATGAATGTCACCTGGAATGTGGCCGGCACCACCGCCGCGCCGGTGAGCTGTCCCACGGTCAACATTCGGCTCTCCACCGACGGCGGCCTGACCTACCCTGTGCTGCTGGAGGCCGCTACGGCCAACGACGGCGCGCAGACTGTGACGACGCCGAACGTCAACAGCAGCACGGCGCGCGTGCAGGTGGCCTGCGCCAACAGCGTCTTCTTCGACATCTCGAATGTCAACTTCACCGTGCCGGCCTGCTTCTGGGCTGACGTGGACTGCTCGTGCAATGCCGGCAGCACCGTGGTGGAAACGGCCGACATTGCCGCGACGGCCGGGGCCTGGAACGACTTCAGCAACCGCGGGGTCTACACGCGCATCGCCGACATCGAATGCCGGGCCGCAGGCGGCTGCAATGGCATCAACGATGTTCGAGACGTGCAGGCAGCCGCCTCGGCCTGGAACACAGCCTGCCCGTGAAGCAGCCCACCGAATGAATCCGGTGTCTGATAAGTGAGCAGTGAGAAAAATCGTATGCACACTCGCTGGTGGTTGAGCCTTGTTGTCCTCCTCTTCTTGCTGGCCCTGGCCGCGCTGACCGTGGTGCGGCCGGCCCTGGCAGAACCGGCCGCGCCCTGGCAGGACCGCCGCCTGGCGCTCGGCGCGTGGACGGGGCCGCTGGCCCCGCCCGCGCCGCCGCCGTTCTACTGGGTGGCGCCGGACGCGGCCAAATCAAGCACACCGCCCAGCCTCGCGCCCAACCTGCCCGACCTCAGCGTGCAGTGGATCGAGCGCACCCCGCGCTACCAGCGCTTCTGCCTGGACTACAGCAGCGGCTTACCCGACCTGTGCGCGGGCACGCAGGGGCTGCGCCGCTTTCCCCTGCCCGGCGAAATCGTCACCTTCAGCGCAGCCATTGCCAACCAGGGCACGCTCACCAGCCCCGCCGCCAGCGCCGTTTGGGCCATCCTGCCCGCCGCCGCGTCTCCCGGAGTCCCGAACTCGTTCGGGGCCGCGCCTGGCCGGCCGCACATCACCCTGGCGACGCTGCCGCCGCTGGCGCCCGGCGTCACCACCACGCTCACCCTCACCTGGCCCTGGCAGACCGACCGCTTCACCGTCACCCTGACGCTCGATCCGGCCATTACCTTCAGCGAAATCACGCGCAACAACAACCAGCGCAGCGACGCCACCGATGCGCTCTACATGGATGTGCTGGTGCATCCGCTGATCGTGCAGGCCTTTGCCACCCGCACCAACCTGGTCGGCTCCTGGAGCTTCGACGACTGGATTCAGGCGCAGTTCGACCGCATGAACGTCAACCTGGCGGCCGCGACCTATGCGGCCGCGCCCAGCGGCGTCCTCGACCGCGTGCGCATTGATGTCATCACCGCCACCGAGGAGGTGGGCGGCGACCTGGTCAGCGGCAGCGTCTGGTTCGACGGCCGCTGGACCTTCCGCGTGGAGCCGAACGATCCTGACACGCCGGAGGATGAGTCGCTGCTCTCGGCCGAGAACTATGCGCAGACCTTCGCCGGCGCGATTGACTGGGGCCTGATCCACGAGCTAACCCACCAACTGGGCATCATTGACGAGTACAACCTGAACGTCGCGGGCAGTTACCAGAACCAGGTGACCGACAGCGACGGCCGGCCGCTGCTGCTCGGCTTCGACTGGCCGCGGCCGGGGCTGATGGGCGGCGGCGATGTCGGCTCGCACACGCCCTGGCGCGATTACGGCGACCACACGGCGCTGGCGCTCAACCGCAACCAGGGCCAACGCCGCGGTTATTTTGGCGAGTATCTGTTCGATGTGCCGGCCAGCAACAGTCTGGCTGTGCTCGACAACCGCGGTCAGCCGCTGCCCGGCGCGGCCGTGGCAATCTTCCAGACCGCCGGCGGCGTCGTGCAGAGCGTGCCCATCGCCAGCGGCGTGACCGGCGCGGATGGCCGCGTGGCCCTGCCCAACCGCAGCCTGCCGCTCGGCGGCATCACCACCGCCACCGGCCACACCCTGGCGCCCAATCCCTTCGGTCAGATTGACGTCGTCGGCTTCGGTGCGCAGCTCCTGGTGCAGGTCAGTCAGGCCGGGCAACCGCCGTTCTATGCCTGGTGGTCGCTGACCGATTTCAACCTGGCCTACTGGCAAACCGGCGCCGGCGCGTACGAACGGGAATTGAACACGCACCTGCCCGCGGCCGGCGCGCCTGCGGCGCCGCCGGCGCTCGACGGCCGCGTGGATGGCGCCACCGTCAGCCTGAATTGGACGCCCAGCCCGTCGGCGGACATCAGCGCCTACCGCATCTACCGCGGGCAGGAACCGACCTTCTACCCCCTGACGGTCATCGCCACCACCAGCGGCCTCAGCCTGGTGGACACCTCGCACCGCACGGCTCGCTACGCGGTGACGGCCGTGGACAGCCAGGGCCGCGAGAGCGGCTTCAGCCCCATCTTCCGCGCGCCGCGCACCATTTTGCCGGCCGCGGTCACGGTCAACCCAACCAGCGGCGAGCGGGCCATCCTGGATGGTCACGACGGCGCCTTGCTCACGCAGTGGGCGGATGACCGCTGGGTGGGGAGGCAGGGCACGGTACACCTGGGCCTGGCCGGCAGTCGCGCCCTGGTGCGCAGCGCGGACGGGCAACTGCTGGCCGCGGTGACCGGCGAAAACCGCATCAAGGTGCTGGACAGCCAGCGCCAACTGGTCAACTGGTTTGGGTCGGAGGGCTTTGTCAGCGGCCCGCTGCACGGCCCGTCAGGCGTGGCGCTGGCGAGTGCGCCGTTCACCATCACCGGGCGACCGGCGGCCGATGGGCAGACGCTGGGCCTGGCGCCGTTCGACAACAGCCTCAAGCTGAGCGGCAGCCTGCCGGTGACCGCCACCGGCGTCAGTTTCACGCCCGGCCGTTTCGATGGCGCGGTGCTGGTGGACGGCAACGATCAACTGGCCTACGCGGCGTCCGGCCATTTCGATCCGAACCAGGGCAGCGTGCAACTGTGGGTCAGGCCCGACTGGCCCGGCGCAGACAACCAGGAGCACGCCCTGTTCGAGGCGTTGCAGGCCGGCGGCGACGGCTATCGCCTGCGCCTGGCCAAGGCCGACTGGAACTGGCTCTACGCCTGGTTTACGGACGGCAGCCTGGGGCAGCACGATTTTGCCCTGTACGCGGACGTGTCCGATTGGCAGCCGGGCGTCTGGCATCACCTGGCGCTGGCCTGGCAACCCGCGCCGCCGGACCCGCTCTACCGCCGCTTCACCTTCTGGGTAGATGGCCGCCTGCTGGACTCGCATGTACAGCGCGTCCCCATGGCCGGCATGCCCACCTGGCTCAGCGTGGGCGCGGGCGTGGATGGCCGCGATCAGGCCGACGCCAGCCTGGATGAGCTGTTCATCAGCGGTGTGGCGCGCGTGGGCAACAGTCAACAGACGAGGCTGCTGGTCAGCCAGAGCAGCGCGCACCGCGTGGATGTGCTGGATTGGTTGGGCAACACGCTGAGTCAATTCGGCGGCCTGGGCAGCGGCGCGGGGCAGTTCAGCAGCCCGCAGGCGCTGCTCGGCATCGGCGGGGCCGGCCCGGCTGGGCAAACGATCCTGGTAGCCGACAGCGGCAACGGACGCATCGAGGCGCTGCACGCTGACGGCGTCAACCTGACCTGGCAGGCGCACTGGGCCACGGGGCTGAACCGGCCGCAGGGGCTGGCGCGGCTGCCCGGCGACGCGGTCGCGGCCAGCGATGTGGGCGACAGCCAGATCAAGCTGCTCACGCCGGCCGGCGCGCTGCTGCGCAGTTGGAGCGAGCCGAACGATGGACATACCGGCAGCTTCTGGAGCCCGCTGGGACTGACCCTCCTGCCCAGCGGCGATCTGCTGGTGGCGGACACCTATAACGGCCGCGTCGTGCGCATCATCGGCGCCGTCACCCTGTGTTATGATTTCAACAGCAGTGGCTTGGTGGATGTCAACGACATTCAGGCCGTGGCACAGCGCTGGTACGACCCGGGGCTGTACGATGCGCGCTACGACGTGATTCCCGACGGCGTGATTGATGTGGTGGATGTGATGACCGTGGCCGCGGCGTGGAACCTGGGGTGTGCGTAGGAGCAGTTACAACGCGGGGGCGCAAAGATGTTTTCAGGCAGGATTGTGCCCTCACCTGCGCCGGGAAAGCCCTCGGTCAGCCGTTCGTACTGCGCAAAAAGGCCGCACATTCTTCTGGCAGGGCCGCGTTGATGCGCATGCCAGAGCCGATCTCGAAACCGGCCGTGGTGTTCAGCCGCGGCACGACGGTGAGATACCAGTGCGTGTAGTCGCGACCCGGTTCATGCACCGGTGCGGAGCGCACCATGAAATTATAGTCCGGATCGCGCAATCCCACATACAATTTGCCGGTGATCAGGCGCAGCAGCGCGGCCATCGCCTCGATCTCTTCGGGCGGCACGTTGTTGAACGAATGGCGGTGGCGCTTGGGCAGCAGCCAGACGTGAAAGGGAGTTGACGCGGCATAGGGTACCAGGGCGACATGGTGGGCGTTTTCGGCAATGATCCGCGTGCCCGCTTTCAACTCCTCGGCCAGAATGTAACAATGAACGCAGTGACCGGTATCATCGAAATATCGCCGCGCCTCTTCCATGCGCGCGCGGGTGTTTTGCGGCACGATGGGCAGGCCGATGATCTGGGCGTGGGGATGGGCAATCGAGGCGCCGGCGCCAGGCCCGTGGTTCTTGAAAATCAGGACATGCTCGATGCGGCTATCGTGGGCCATCTCGCGCGCACGCTTTTGCAGGGTGAGCAGTGTCCAGGCCACCTCGGCATCCTTTTGCAGCGCGGACGTGGTGTTGTGCAGCCGTGATTCGACCACCACCTCGTGATAGCCCACGGCGTGGATGCTGCGCTCCACGCCCTGGGAGTGGCGCTGCGGGTCACCTTCCCGTTCCACGGCCGGGTAACGGTTGTTGAGCACCCGCAGTTGCCACGGGCCGGTGGTGGGCACGCGCAGCACTTCGAATTCAGGCCCTTCTTCATTGCCAGGGCAAAAAGGGCAATGCGCATCGAGGACCGGTTGGTCCGCGGTCACAGGGCGCGAATTGGTGATGAACTGCTCCGGGCGCTTGGCGCGCTCGCTGGCAATGATCACCCATTCTTTCGTCGCGATGTTCTGACGGATCTCCGGCATAGTGACCGTGCCCCTTACACTGCGTCAATCGTACTTTTCGGTACTGAAGCGAAACAGGCGTATCGGTTCGTCTGCACCGATTGTCGCTTTGCGCCGCGCCAGCGCCACCTGCAACGCCGGCGTCTCGATGCCCTCGATGTTTGGCAGCAGCAGGCCGCGGCGACCGTCGCGTTGGCGTACCACAATCACACCGAATCGGGCTGGGTCCAGGTCGCTCAAGGAATCTACCGGCTCTGGCTCGCCCAGCACCGAGACTTCGATGCGCAGAGAGGGTACTTCATCTGGCGTCACCGGCCGAAAGCGTGGATCGCGCGTGGCCGCCGCCACACTGCCGGCCACCACTTCTGCCGCCAGTGACGCGGTGACGGGGACAACCGATCCAATACAGCCGCGCAGCGCGCCGTCGGCCGTCCACAGGGTGACAAACACGGCGGCCGGTGTGGGGAACTGCTGTACCACGTCGGCCGGCGCGCTGAAAGGGCGGTGATGAACGATCGTTTCCTGCAGCGTTTGCCGCGCCAGTTCAACCAGCGGGTGAGACATGACGCCTCCCTTCGGCTCAGGCCTGCCTATTCTTCCAGCAAGCGGCGCGCGATCACCAGGCGTTGAATCTCACTGGTGCCCTCGCCGATTTCCATGAGGCGGTTATCCCGGTAGATGCGCTCCACCGGGTACTCTCGTGAATAGCCGTAGCCGCCATGAATCTGAATGGCGCGGTAGCAGACACGCTCGGCCATTTCCGTGGCAAACAGCTTGGCCTGCGCCGCTTCTTTGGTATACGGCCTTCCCAGGTCTTTGAGCCACGCCGCCTTGAAGACGAGCAGACGCGCGGCCTGAATGTCGGTGTCGCTGTCGGCCAGCATCCACTGCACTGCCTGGTGATTGGCGATGGCGGTGCCGAACGCGGCGCGCGACTTGGCGTAGGCGAGGGCGGCGTCCAGTGCGGCCTGCGCCAGGCCCACGCTCAGCGCGGCGATGCCGATGCGCCCGCCGTCGAGCACCTCCAGCGTTTGATGCAGGCCGCGACCCTCCTCGCCGAGCAGGTTTTCTGCCGGCACGCGCACGTTGTCAATCGCCACCGCGTAGGTGTGAGAGCCGTGCAGCCCCATCTTCTCTTCGGGTTTGCCCGGTTGAAAACCTGGCGTGCTCGTCGGCACGATGACGTGACTCAGGCTGCGACTGCCGCCGCGCTTGTCGGTGCGCACCAGCAGCAGCGCCGTGGTGGCCTCGCCGGCGTTCGTGAGCCACATCTTGCTGCCGTTGATGACCCATTCGCTGCCCACAAGCTCGGCAAAGGTGCGCACGCCCCCCTGTAAATCCGATCCGGCGCCCGGCTCGGTCAAACCGAGGCAGCCGATGTGCTGCCCCTGGGCCAGCGGGACGAGGTAGGTCCGCTTTTGGGCGTGGGTGCCAAAGCGGTTGAGTGGGCCGCAGCACAGTCCCAGGTGCGCGGCCACAATGAGCGCCGTGGAACCACAGCCCCGGCCCAATTCTTCGATCAGAATCGCCGCGCTGATTTGATCAGCGCCGGCGCCGCCATACTCCTCCGGGATGTTCAAACCCAGGAGGCCCAGCGGCGCCATCTTTTTCAGGGTGTCCCATGGGTATTCACCCGTCTCGTCCACATGCCGCGCGCGCGGGGCAACTTCCCGATCTACGAAATCGCGCACCATCGCGTGTAAAGCTTTGTGCTCATCATCGAGTTCGAACAACATTGTCTTGTCTCCTTGCGCTGTAGCGCAAACGGGTGACGTTTTCGCCAACAGGCGTATTCTCTGTACCGTGTATCCCCATTCTACCACCGCTCGTTTATCGGGGTCAAGCAGCGGCCGTAAGCCAGGGCGCATATCAGGGTGGAGGGCCGCGCCCTGACCCCGATCAGACGCGACCACCGGTGACCGCGAAGATGAGTAGCGACGTCGCGACGCCAATGGTGAGACCGATGACGACATCGAGCAGGTAGTGAACACTCAGGGCCACGCGGCTCCAGGCGGTCCACAATGACACACCGATGAACACCCAGGCGTAACCGGGAAAGAGGATGGCGCCCCAGGTCGCGACGGCGCCCATGCGTGTGGCGTGGCCGGATGGGAAGCTGTGACGGTCATATTTGACCGAATAGAAGCCGTGCTGTTCCTGTGGGCGCTGGCGTCGCAGGATGAACTTGCTGGAGGTGGTGAGGCTGCCGCCAACCGCCATGCTGATGATCCACAGCAGCACACCGCGGCGCAGAGGGTCATCGCCCAGCCACAGGCCCAGCGCGGCCAATGTGAACCAAAGGTAGCCGTCCCCCAGGTGTGCGCCCAGCCAGGCCAGGCCGTAGCGCGCATCCCCGTGACGCGTCACCACGAGGCGCGCACTGCGCGCACGATCCCAGGCTCCGATCCGGCTGCGCCAGGTGCGGCGGTCCGTTTGTTGGGACGGGAGCGGAAGATGCGGCGGCTGTTCGCTCACGATACTGCTTGCTGACCCCCTATTGGCGCCGACTGGGGCGGAGCTGTGCGTCTCCCTGGTCTTCGGTCCATTTTCTAGCCCATTCTCTGGCGCACGATGTCGTACTGGAACGGTTTGTCCACGTCCATACCGATGGCCGCGTAGGGCGCCACTACCGCGCGGCCACGGACCTGGAAAATACGGGTTGCCACTCGTTCGGCGTCGGGCAGGCTCAGGCGACCCACCGCCAGTTTGAGCAGGGTGCCGACGCCCATCAGGAGCGCCTGCCGCCAGGCGCTCTTGCGCCGATCGAGCGCGGCGCGCACCAGGCTCTCGCTGCGATGGGCTGCGGCCAAGCGCACCATGAACAGATCGCCGCCGCAGTGAGGCCCCTCGCGGAAGCGAATGTAACTGCGTTTAGAAGTTGGAAAAGCGGTTTCCATGACCGCCTTGGGCACAACCGAGTAATAGACGTCATGTTCGGATTGCCGGCAGGTCGCCACAAACCATTCGACCATGTCCGACGTCAGCAGGGGAATGTCGCCCGATGCGACGAGGGTCATAATGGCATCGGGATGCTGACGCAGCACCGTATCGAGACCGGCATAGACGTTATCGAGCAAGCCCGGTTGATTACGAACGAACGTCACCGGCGTGCCCAAGTCCACCCCTTCTTCAGGGGCAATGCCCATGACGATGATATCGCGAACGGAGGGGGCTGCGCGCAGGGCATGTACGACGTGCCATACCATCGGCTTGCCCGCCAGCGGCGCCAGCGCCTTGCGCGGCGAGCCGGTGTACTCGGCCAGCAAATCCGGTTTCCCTTCCGAGTATCCCGCTGTGACGATGACATCAATTGGCTCCATAATCTCTCCTCGTCTCTCCTTCTGAGTGGCGTTCGCAGCCCGTTCGATCCAGGCGCTGTGCAGATTCGCCTGCTGGATTATACGAACGAACGATCAAGATGGCAAAGCCGCAGGGGAGCATTTCAGTCCTGGGGCACAGCAGCCCTTCAACTTGTCAAAGTCATCCCTTCGAAGCCATGCCTGTTTAACTTGACACCAGCCGCGGCCATGCGCTACAATTTCCACGGTTCCCCATCACCCATCAGCTCTGCACGGAATGAGACCGATGCCGCTTGACCTTGAGAGCCTGAGTACACAAATAGAGCAGATGACCCAAAACCTGAGCCTGGACGCCTCTAGCGACCGCCTGGCCGCGGCGCGTGAGCAGTTCCTGACCCGGGACGCGGCCTATCTGCGCGGCCGGCTGGACGATCCCCAGGCGCACCCGGCCTGGCTGGTGGGCTATCCCCTGGAGCCGCTGACCAATCGCTACCCCCTGCCCCCGCACAGCGATAACTTCTGCGTGGTCGCGTCCGACGGCTCGGCCATCTACCCCGACCGCCACAGCCCCGTGCGCTACTACGTCATCAATTCCGGCTATGCCATTCTGACCTACGGCAGCCAGCCCGATGCGGAGCTGGGCAGCCAGTGCAAGCTGTTCTACGAGGACGAGGATGTCTTCATCTCCCCCAAATACCAGACTCTGCCCATTGATGGCGCGCTGGTCGCGGTGAAGATGGCGGTCTCTGAGATGGAAACCCTGGTGCAGGCCACAGAGGCGATCTCCGAGCCGGAGGCGCTGGCGCTGCGCGATGGCACCTTGATCGTCTGGGGATTGGACAGCCCCAGCCTGAGCGAGGAGGTGCGCACCCGCTTCTTAGGCCCCTATCTCGACGCCCTGGAGACGCTGCGCCAGCGCCGCGTGCCGGTTGCCAGCTACATCAGCTTTCCGGGCAGCGACGAGATCATCAACGCGCTGCGCGTCGGCCTGTGCCCGGACGAGCATGTCGTCTGCTCGCGCTGCGTCACCCTGCGCGACAGCGGGCTGAACGCCTGCGCCCCCATCGTGCCGCTTGAAGATCGGCGCTTGCTCGATTCCATGCTGGAGGACGGTCAACGCACCGGCCTGTGGCTGAGCCGCCAGCCGGTCGTGCGCAAGTTCTATCCCCACCCGGCCCAGCAGATTCTGTTCTTCTACGTCAACGTGGGCGGCGAAATTGGCCGCGTCGAAGTCCCGCAGTGGGTGGCAGACGATGCCGGCCTGCTCGACCGGGTTCATGCGCTGGTGGTGGACCAGTGTCGCCGGGGGCGCGGCTTCCCCCCCGCCCTGGTCGAGGCGCACGAACAGGCCGTCATCGCCATGGGCGACCGCCAATTGGTCGAACAACTGCTGGAAGCCGCCCTGGCCCAGCAGCAGATTTATGTTGCCCGCTCGCTGAAGGACCGCAGCAAGCGCGAGCGTAGCATCTAGGAACACAAAGGAAACTGTTCAGCAAAACGATGGAGAGCGCATGACGGATCGTTGCGGCGAGATCATCGCCACCAATACCAGCAGCTTCGTGGCCGAGAGCTACACCTTGCACCAGCCGCCGCCCTTGGGCAGCCTGGTCTACGTGCAGCCCACAGCCGGCCAGCCCATCTACGCCGTGGTCAGCTTTGGCAACACCGGCGGATTGGACCCTGGGCGCCGGGTCGTGCGCCGCAGCACTGAAGATACGTTCGACAGCGCCATTTACCAGCAGCACCCGCAGCTCTCCAAGACGCTGCGCACCGAGTTCAGCGCGCTCCTGGTCGGCTATCGGGACGCCCTGGGCCGGCTGCGCCGTCATCTGCCCAGCCAGCCGCCGCCGCTGCACTACTCTGTGCTGCCCTGCGACCTGCCGACGCTCACCGCGTTCAGCGAACAGATGACCTACTTCCGATTGCTGCTGGCCGCGCAGGGCGAGCTGCCAACCGAACAGCTCCTGGCCGCGCACATTCGCCAGACGTACACCCTGCGCGGGAACGACTTGCCCTGGCTGGCCCGCGCCGCGCGCGAGGTCTCCACACTGCTGCAGGCCGAGTCCGCCCGCCTCCTGACCGTGCTGTACGACATCGAACCGTGAGAGCGCCCACCACATGCTGACCGCCCAACAACTGATCGAACTGCTCGACCTGAAGCCTCTGCCCATCGAAGGTGGATTCTTTCGACGGACCTTCACCGCCTCAGACGCTGCTGTGCAGAAGGCCGCGCCGGCGCGCGATCGCGGGCCGCGTGCGCTGGCAAGCGTCATCTACTTCCTGCTGTATGACGACCACTTCTCGGCCCTGCATCGCCTGCTGACCGATGAGGTCTATCATTTCTACCTGGGCGATCCAGTCGAGCTCCTGCTGCTGCATCCCGACGGCGACAGCCAGGTGGTCATCCTGGGGCATGATCTGGAGGCCGGCCAGCACGTGCAGTTTGTGGCGCCGGCCGGCGCCTGGCAAGGTTCACGGGTGCGCCCGGGCGGTCGCCTGGCGCTGCTGGGCACCACCATGACCCCGGCCTATGAGCAGGATGAATTCGAACTGGGCGCACGCGCCGCGCTGTTGGCCGATTATCCTGAGCAGGCCGCGCGCATCGCCGCACTGACGGCCGCCTGATTTCAGGCCAGTCAAGGGAGATCGCATGGACATTCCTCATCCTTCCGCACTGTTCGACCTGACCGGCCGGGTGGCGCTCATCACCGGCAGCGGCAGCGGCCTGGGACAGGGCCTGGCGATCCGTTTTTCCCAGGCCAGCGCCAAAGTCATCGTTCATTTCAATGCCAGCCGCGCCGGCAGCCAGGCGGTAGTCGAACGCATCGAGGCCCTGGGCGGCGAGGCACTGGCCCTGGCGGCCGACCTGACCCAACCGGACGAGGTGACTCGCCTGGTGACGCAGGCCGTCGCGCACTTTGGCCGCGTGGATATGCTCATCAACAACGCGGGCCTTTACCCTCTCGCCGGCCTGCTCACGATGGCGGCCGCGGAATGGGACGCGGTCATCGCCGCCAACCTGCGCAGCACCTTCCTGTGTACGCAGGCAGTCGCCCGCCAGATGATCGCCCAGGGCAGCGGCGGCGCCATCGTCAACATCACCTCCATCGAGGCGGAGAACCCGGCGCCCCATCACAGCCACTACAGCGCGGCCAAAGCCGGCGTTTTCATGCTCACCCGTTCAGCCGCGGCGGAGCTGGGGCGTCACGGCATTCGCGTCAACGCGGTGGCCCCGGGCCTGATCTGGCGCGAGGGCCTGGAACAGGACTGGCCGGACGGCGTCAACCGCTACCTGGCCGCGGCGCCGCTCGGCCGTCTGGGCATGCCGGAGGACGTGGCCGACGCCTGCCTTTTCCTCGCCTCGCCCGCGGCCCGTTGGATCACCGGCGCCAGCCTCACCGTTGACGGCGGCGTCCTCACCCACCAGGTCTACTGATCTCCGATCTCCGATCTCCGATCTCCGATCTCCGATCTCCGATCTCCGATCTCCGATCTCCGGTCTCCGATCTCCGATCTCCGATCTCCGATCTCCGGTCTCCGATCTCCGATCTCCGATCTCAGGAGTCACCCACCATGCAGCGCATCTCCGTCGTAGGCACCTCCGGTTCAGGCAAGACCACCCTGGCGCGCGACCTGGCGCAGCGCATGGGCGTGGCGCACATCGAGCTGGACGCCTTGCATTGGGAGCCGAACTGGCAGGAAGCTCCGCTGGATGTCTTTCGGGCGCGGGTGGCCGCGGCAGTGGCAGCCGAGACCTGGGCCGCGGACGGTAACTACAGCGCGGTGCGCGATCTGGTGTGGGCGCGTGCCGACACGGTGGTGTGGCTGGACTTCACGCTCGGCATCATTCTCTGGCGCTTGCTGGGACGCACGCTGCGCCGCGTCCTCTGCCGTGAGAAACTGTGGAGTGGCAACCGCGAAACATTGGCCGCCCAACTCAGCCGTGATTCGATCATCCTGTGGGCCTTGCGCACCTACAAACGCCGGCGGCGTGAGTATCCGCTGCTCTTCTTGCAGCCAGCCTACCGCCATCTGCACGTGATTCACCTGCGCACACCGGCCGCAGTCAGGGCATGGCTGGATGAATGGAAGGCGGAATGCTGAATAAGAAAAGCCTCTCTATGCCCGCACCTACCACTGCGACTGATCTTGTCGCCAGTTTCCGCATGAATCAAGCCATTGACCATCCCAGCCGCTTGTGCTACAATTCGTTCGACTTAGGAATGAGAATTAAATAAGTGTCACTTTGGTGCTGTCTGTATGCTCAGAATTTGCTCGGAACTGGACAGTTAAAAAATTCTCATTCCTTAGACGAAAGGTTAGCTGTTTCCGAAATCGAGGTTCGAGCATGGTGACAGTAGCGATTAGAGATAGGTACGTCGAGGCCCTGAAGCCTTTTGGCAGCCTGGAAGATGCGGTCAACCTGGCCTTACAGCGTTATGCAATTGAGCAGGTCACAGCCAAAATAGCCGACCTAAGGCGCAGAGATGCCGTGTATCAGGAGAAGTACGGTATGCGTTATCCGGCCTTTGTCAAGCATGTCGGTCAAGATGAAGCCTTTGTGAAGATGATCGAGAGTACGATTTCCAAGACCTGGGAGATTGATCTGGCTGACTGGGAATTCTGCCATCAAGGAATGCAAGATTGGACGCGCAAGCTGCAAGCCATTTTAATAACATAGTTGCACGAGCCTTCGCCACCTTCGAGAATATCGAATACTCCACCGATACCACGCCCATGCGCAGCATCTTGCGCTTGCATGCGGATTATGGCCCCAATCGCATTTCAGTAGTTGAGATGTTCAGCGATGGCGTTCGGAAATATGGCTACTACGTGCTGCTCGGGGACTGGGTAATAGCGGGGTTCGACAACAGCCCTGATCCACGTGCCATCCGTCTCAAGTACGGCAGAATTGGTGCTCAGTATGCAGGGAAACTGGTACCACATCTTCATTTACGGGACAAAGCTGATCTTGTTTTGACCGATGAGATCATATTTGAGTCATTTGTTGAATGGATTCACACCAATCTCTCACGATAAAGCCTCGGATACAGATGACTGAGGACGAGAGGTGAGGAATGCAAATTGATTATGATCCGCAGGCAGACGCGATCTATATCCGGCTGCGCGCCGGTGAGGTAGATGACACGTTGACCGTTGGAAAGTACGTTTTCGTTGATGTGGATAGAGATGGGGTGCCTCTGGGATTAGAGATCGTGTTTGCTGGACGAATTCTGGCCGGACAGGATTTGACCAGCTTCACGATAAATCTGAATCGGGTGGCTCAGCTCGCCTGAGCCTTGTAAAGGGATGCAAGATTGGACGCGTGGATTGTCTGATGATTCAAGTTCTTTTCATCTGCCTGGGTAATATCTGCCGCTCGCCGATGGCCGAAGCGGTGTTTCGTCACCTGGTGACGCAGGCCGGGCTGCAGGATAGGATCGAGATTCTGTCTGCCGGCGCCAGTCAATGGCATGTGGGTGAACCGGCGCACCGCGGCACGCTGGCTGTGCTACGCCAGGCTGACATTGCTCACCAGGGCCGCGCTCGCCAGGTGACGCCGGCCGATCTGCGCGCCGCCGATTACATTGTCACTATGGATCAGGACAACATTTATGATCTGCAGCGCCTGGACCTGCGCGGTGATCTGGATGGCAAGACGCATCGGCTGATGGAGTTTGCCCCGGCCAACTTTCCTCGTGATATCCCCGATCCCTATTACGATAACAACTTCGATTACACCTACAAGCTGGTGGTCGCCGGCTGCCGTGGGCTGCTGGCCTTCCTGCAGGAAAGAGGAATGGGGTTACCATGACTCAACACGAACGACTGGGGATTATCACTGACGGGGCCTTCAATGCGACGCTGACCGCGCGGCTGGAGGCCGGGGTGTCCACCGAAGGGCTGAGCATTGGCAGCTTCGTGATTGTGGAGGGCGAGGATCATCTCTACTTCAGCACGATCAGCGACTTGCAGCTGCGCGTAACCGATCCTGGCCTGCTGAGCGTGCCGCCCGGCGCCGCGTCCACCTTCGTCCGCGCCGCGCTGGCCGGCATCAGTACCTACGCCGTGGTGCAGGTCAAGCCGATGCTGATGATCAAGAAGCCGTCGGCCGATCCTCTGGCCTTTGTGGACCAGACGGCGCGGCCGGAGCCGGTGCGCACCATCCCCATGCATTTCGCCATCCTGCGTCACGCCAGCGAGGGTGATTTCGAGCTGGTCTTTGGCCGCGAGGGCGGCAAGTTCTTCGCCATGGGCACGCCGCTGGTCGGCGCCGATTTGCCCATCAGCCTTGACCTGGAGCGCCTGATGGAACGCTCCAACGGCGTCTTCGGCCAGTCAGGCACGGGCAAGTCGTTCCTCGCGCGCCTGCTCCTGTGCGGCATCGTCCAGCGCAAGGTGGGCGTCAACCTCATCTTTGACATGCACGATGAGTATGCGTTCGGCGTCACCTCCGAAGACAAGGTCATGGTCAAGGGCCTCAAAGACCTGTTCGGCACCCGTGTGCAGGTCTGGTCGTTGAGCGAACAGGCCGGCCGCCGCGCCGGCCGGCGGGTGGATGCCATTTTCAAGATCGGTCTCAACCAGATCGAGGCCGATGACATCCTTCTGCTGCGCGAGGAGTTGGACCTCAACGAGACGGCTGAGACCACGATTGCCCTCCTGGAAAGGGATTTTCACGGCGCATGGCTTGCCCGCCTGCTCGGCATGACACCGGCGGAGATGGAAGATTGGGCGAAGGGCGCCAACGCCAGTTCCAGCGCCCTGGCCGCGCTGCAGCGCAAGCTCTACCTGGTGGAGCGCCGTCCGTTCGTGGTGCCGCAGGCCGACACCAAGGCCATTGATGAGATTGTGGCCCTTCTCGACCGGGGCATCCATGTCATCCTGCACTTTGGCAGCGAATCGCGCACGCTCGACCATATGCTGGTCGCCAACATTGTGACGCGCCGGGTGCGCGAGCTGTATGTGCAGAAAATGGAGAAATTTGTCGAATCGCGCAATGAGGCCGATGCTCCCAAACCGTTGATGATTACCCTGGAAGAGGCGCACAAGTTCCTCAACCCGCGTGCGGCCCGCCAGACCATCTTCGGCACCATCGCGCGCGAACTGCGCAAGTTCCGCGTCACCTTGATGGTGGTGGATCAGCGCCCCAGCGGGATTGACAGCGAGGTGCTCTCGCAACTGGGCACGCGCGTCACCGGCAAACTGACCGAAGAACGTGATATCGAAGCGGTCCTGACCGGCGTAGCCAACCGCGCGGCCGTGCGCGCCATGATGGAAAGCCTGGACACCAGGCAGCAGATTCTGATGGTGGGTCACGCCGTCCCCATGCCGATCGTGCTGCGCACGCGACGCTACGACGAGGCTTTCTACCGCGCCGTGACGAGCGATGAGCGTCGCGGCGACGACCGTAGCCCGCTGCCCAGCTTCAGTCAGGATATGGACGATTTGTTCGGCGCCTGAGCGCGATTTTTGCCCTCCTCTTTTCGTTAGGCCTTCCGAAGCGGACTGTCCGCTGACAGCACTGCTGGCGATTGACAGCACTGCTGGCCACTGTCACGTCGAACAAAACAGGGAGGACTCATATGGCAAACTTGAATCGCGTGCAGTTGATCGGGCGCCTGGGTCGTGATCCGGAAGTGCGCTACATCCCCAGCGGGGCGCAGGTCGTATCGTTTTCGATGGCGGTTGACCGTGTCTGGAAGGGGCAGGACGGTGAGCGCAAACAGGCCACGGAGTGGTTTCAACTGGAGGCCTGGGGTCGCCTGGGCGAAATCTGCCAGCAATATCTGAAGAAGGGCAGCCTGGCCTACGTGGAAGGCGAGTTGCGTAACGATCAGTGGGTTGATGACAAAGGCGAGAAACGCTCGCGCACCAAGATCAACATGAACGGCTTGCAGCTACTGGAACCCCGCCGACATGATGAGCCGCCCCCGCCGCCCCTGGAAGAGCCAGCGATCGAAGAACCCTTCTAAATCACGTTGACGTGAAAACCTACGGCTGGGAGCGCGGGCGTTTCGCCCGCAAAGTCGCCAGGCTTCGACGTGAAAACTCCAACGCCGTTCCGCCATCTTCCCCCTTCGCCAACGCCGTTCCGCCCTCTCCCCCCCTTCTCCTCTCCGCAGCGCGGAGAGGAGAAGGGGCCGGGGGTTGAGGAGAGGCTGCCCTTAGTTGGGCGCGGCGGCCCAGACGCTGAGATTGTCGAAATCAATCCGCACGCCGCCCTGGTCGAAACTGGCGGCAAAGAGCGCCGCCGCCCCCGTGTCGAACGTGCCATCTTCGACGGTGGCCAGCACTTGCCCGTTGACCGTAACTTTGAACTGCTTGCCTCGTGCCTCGACCCGCAGACGATTCAGATAGCCCACCTTCAGAATGGCTTCGGCCGGTGTCCACGGAATGATCTCCTGCCACTGCCCACTCACCAGGCGGGCAAAACTGTAGGACCCCTGTGAGGTCAGCCCCACGTAGTAGAAATTGCTGCTGTCACGCTGGCGCAGGATCAAACCGTAGGCGCCTCCGGCTGGCCCATCCGTTTGGCCGGCCTCCACCTCGATCACCACATTGTCATAACGCCCCGGAATGGCCTGACTCAGCAGGCTCTGCGGCTGCCGGGCGATCAGATAATAGCGCCCTTCGGCCAGACCGCGCTGCTCCTGCTCATTCTCGTTGGTCGGCCAGGCCGGATCAGGGCTTGTGAAATCCTGGCGCAGCAGGACATTCAAAGCCGGCGTCGGTGTGACGGCCCGCGCCTCCAGGACGCGCAGCGCGCTATCCAGCCCGCCCAAAAGGATCAAGAGCGAACAGAGGCACAGCGTCAGGGCAGCCAGGGCCAGCCCGGCCCACCACAGCCCCCTCGACAACGTGCGCCGCGGTCGCGGGTCAGGTGGCATTGGCGCGGCCGGGGTCAGCGGGAATGGCGCGTCTGCCGCGGTCTGCGAGCGGGGTGCAGAGCTTGCGGCGCTGCCTGCGAAGTCGCCGGCGGTGTGCCCGACCCGGTAGGCGGCATAGGCATCGCCGCGACCCGCGCCCTGCGTCTGCGCGTGACGCCCCAAATCTTTGGCGCCGGCCAGCAGATGCGCCTTGACCTCCGCCGGAGTTGCATTGGGATCGGCTTCCAGGAGCAGGGCCGCCACGCCGCTGGCATGGGCCGTGGCCATGCTGGTGCCGGATGCTTCGGTGTACAGGTCGCCCTGACTCGCACCCATGTGCGTGCCACGCGCGCGGGTTGAGGTAATCAGCGTGCCGGGAAAGAGTACATCGGGCTTGATGCGCCCATCGGCTGTGGGGCCATGCGCCGAGAATTCAGCGATGCCGTCGGCATCGGTGCTGGCGCCCACGGTGAGCACCTGGCGCGCACAGCCCGGTGCGCCCACGCTGTGTGGAGCCGGGCCGTCATTGCCGGCCGCCACACACACCACCACACCCTGCTGCACGACCGCGTCGCAGAAGAGCGACAGCGCGTCGCTGCCATCGCCGTAGTGCTCGCTGCTCAGCGATAGATTGACGACACGCGCCCCCTGTACCACGGCCCAGTCCAGGCCGGCCATCACATCACTCGACCAGCCGGCGCCCCGATCGTCCAGGACGCGGGCCACGAGGAGCGCGGCATCCGGCGCCACACCGGAAAAGCGCCTGGCGCTGGCGCTGCCGCTGCCAGCAATGATGCCGGCGACATGGGTGCCATGTCCCTGACGGTCGAGCAGGTTGTCGCCGGCAAAGACGGCCGAGCCGACCACGCGCCCGCGCAGGTCAGGATGCGAGACATCAATGCCGGTATCGAGGAGAGCCACGCGCACACCGCGCCCGGTGACGCCCATGCCCCACACGCGCGGCGCCTGGATCAAGGACACGGAAAAATCAAGGCACACCTGCACAGGCAGGTCGTACCACAGGCGGTCAATGGCCGGATCGTCGCGCAGCGCGTAGATTTGTCCTGGCGTGGCCAGCAGTGCCACCATCGGCAGGAGCCGATACTGGTAACGAACGGCAACGACAGTTTGCCCGGGACTCAACGAGGGCTGCAGGCCGCGACTGACGTCCAGCCGCACGATGAGCGGAATGGCCTGCTCGCTCTCAGTCTTTTCGATTTTTTCGATCTTTTCTATCTTTTCGATCTTTTCTATCTGCGCTTGAAGCAATGGGTCTGTTTTTTGCCGGTTCATCCCTGTCCTTGCCGGTCGCACCCGCGCCGGTTTGTTGCCCAAATAGCTGCGGCGATTATATACTGCAAGCGGGAATAGACTTCACTTTTCCGCCTACGGAAACAGGCGCAATTCGTGCCCGCTTGCAGTATACCATTCCGCCCGCACATCTCCAACTGCTCACTTTGGTACGACTTGTGCCTTGTGGTATAATCTTTCTGGCGTGGTAGGCGCCGGCACGCTCCGTAGCGCATTGTCAGAGCTTGCATGTCCAACTGCTTGTGAGGAGGCACCGCATGATCGAGGTCACGATTGATAGCGTTCGGGTCAGCCTGATGTCACAACACCGCGTGGTGGTCTTGAAAGAAGTTGACGGCGAGCGCTACCTGCCCATTTGGATCGGGCCTTTCGAAGCGGACGCCATCACGATCCAACTGCAGGGCATCGAAGTGGCCCGACCGATGACTCACGACCTGCTGATGCGCATCATTACCACGCTGGAGGCGCAGGTGCTGCGTGTGCTGATCAATGAGCTGCACAGTGAAACCTTCTTCGCCACGATTGTCGTTGATGCAGCCGGCGAGATCGTAGAGATAGATGCCCGCCCCAGCGACGCGATTGCCCTGGCAGTACGCGCCCGTGTGCCCATCTTCATCGCCGAGGCGGTGATGGACCATGCGGCCATTTTGCCTGAGACCGATACGCAACTGCCGGAACCGGATGAGGCGCGACGCAAGAAGGACAAGACCGCAAAAGACGAAGAGGGCCTGGACATCTTCCGCGAGTTTGTGGAAGGTCTGGACATGGAGAGCTTTGGCGATTAAGAGCCTGTCCAAACGACGAACCCCATCAAACGAAACTGAGCGCGGCGAGGCCATAGCCTCGCCGCTGCTGTCTCAGACAAAACGCAGATAAGTCTGCTTTTAACGGACGACAATCACGGTATGACCACACCGGACAAACTGATCCCTTCCAGCCGGGAAGCCGAAGAGGCTGTCCTCGGCTCGCTCTTGATTGACACCGACGCTGTGATCAAGGTGGCGTCGTTCCTGCGCGCCGACGATTTCTACAGCGAAAAGAATGGCTGGGTCTACCAGGCCATTCTGGACCTGCACGAACGCCGCCAGCCAGCCGACTTCGTCACCGTGTGCGAGGAACTGGGCAGCCGCAATCAGCTGCAAGAGGTGGGCGGGGACGCGTACATCACCGATCTCATCAACGCCGTCCCCACAGCCATTCACATCGAGCACTACGCGCACATCGTGGAGCGCAAAGCGGTCCTGCGCCGTCTCATCACCGCGGCCGGGCAGATTGCCCAGTTGGCCTACGACGAGTCGCGCGAGGTGGATGAGGTGGTGGACGAGGCCGAGCAGATCGTCTTCAACGTCTCTGAACGCCGCATCCGCCACGACCTGGTGCCCATGCAGCAGATCATGGGCGACGTGGTGGATCGAATTGACTACCTGGCCCGCCATCGGGGCGAAGTGCTCGGCGTACCGACCGGCTTCAAGCTGCTGGACAAAATTCTGGGCGGCCTGCAGAAGTCTGATCTCATCATCCTGGCGGCGCGCCCCAGCGCCGGCAAGACCAGCCTGGCTCTCAACGTGGCGGCCAACGCGGCCAAGCGCTACGGCCAGCGCGTGGCCTTTTCAGCCTGGAGATGTCGGCCGAACAGTTGGTGCAGCGTCTGCTCTCCTCAGAGACCGGCATTGACCAGCAGCGCCTGCGCCTGGGCGATGTCCACGACAATGAATGGCCCATCCTGATGGAAGCCGCGGGCGTCCTGGCTAACACCCACCTGTTCATTGACGACTCGCCGGCGGTCAGTGCGCTGGAAATGCGCACCAAGGCCCGGCGCCTGCACGCCGAACACGGGCTGGACGTCATCGTCGTTGACTACCTGCAGCTCATGCGCGGCCAGGCCACGCGCAATGAAAACCGCGTGCAGGAAATCTCCTACATCACGCGCTCGCTCAAGGAATTGGCGCGTGAGATGAAAGTGCCGGTGCTGGCCCTGTCCCAACTGTCGCGCGCCGTGGAGCAGCGCGCCGATAAGAAGCCGATCCTCAGCGACCTGCGCGAGAGCGGTTCCATCGAACAGGACGCCGACATTGTGCTCTTTGTCCATCGTGAGGATATGTACGACGAGAACACCGAGCGCAAGAACATAGCCGACATCATGGTGGCCAAGCATCGCAACGGCCCAGTGGGCACGGTGTCGCTCTACTTTCACAAGGAATTGACGCAGTTCCGCGACCTCGAAATGGTGCGCGAACCGCTGGATCCGGAGGCCTACACCATGAACATGCCTGAGCGCCGGCCATGAAGGGTTTTCCGGGCTTTCCGGCCGGCGACTTGCCCCAGGTCTCGCTGCCGCAGTTCGCCTTCACCGATCTGCTGCCGCTGATTGATCACCTGGCTGAACTCAAAGTCACGCTGCACTGCCTCTGGCGCGCCAGCGAGAAGCCGAGCAGCCTGCGCTTCATCACGCAGGAGGATCTGCTGACCGACACACGCTTGCGCAGCAGCCTGCCCGATAGCGCCGCTATCCTGGATGGGCTGGAACGGGCAGTGGCCCGCGGCAGCCTCCTGCACCTGGTGGTTGAGCACGCTGGCGAGCGCGCCGACTGGTATTTTGTGCATGATGAGGCCGGGCGCACCCTGCAACATCAGGTGCGCAACGGCATCATGCCGGAGTTCGACGATCCGCTGCTGGGAGACCGCGCCCTGCGCGCCGAACGTCCCAACATCTTCGTGCTCTACGAACAGAACATTGGCCTGCTGCAGCCTTTGCTGGCCGATGAACTGCGTCTTGCGGAGCGCGAGTATCCGTTCGACTGGTTGGAAACGGCGTTTCGTGAAGCGGTCGTGCGTAACAAACGCACCTGGCGTTATGTGCAGGCTATCTTGCAACGTTGGGCCAGCGAGGGCCGTGAAGCGCCTATGCCGGAACGTAAGCCGGAGCGCAAGGCCCCAAGCCCCAAATCTGCTGCGGCCAAAGCCCCTAAAAAAGCCAAGAAACTTGGAAAACGGTCCGATCCGTTCGATTACTGAGGATGAGACACTGCCGATGCGCGGCGCTTTCTGCACCACGCAAGAGGTGATGAGGTGACGAGTGAAAAGCCTGGCTGATATTCTGACGCGTGTAGCGCAGGATCACCCAACGACCGCTAAGTCTGGCGAAAGCGCCGCCGCGGGCGCTGATGTGTGCCCAATTTGCCGCGGGACCGGGTTCGTTCTGCGTGATGTGCCCATCTCCGACCCTGATTTTGGCAAGGCGCAACCCTGCATCTGCACCCTGAAAAACGCCGCCTGGGAACGGGCCGTACACCTGCGCCAGGTCAGCAACCTGGGCCAACTGGAGCGCCTGACCTTCGAGCGCTTCTTGCCGGACGGCGTGTCGTTGTCCGAAGAAAAACGGGCTACCCTGCGCCATGCCTACGAACACGCGCGCGCATTTGCCGAGAAACCCGTCGGCTGGCTGGTTCTGCACGGGAGCTATGGCACCGGTAAGACCCACCTGGCCGCGGCCATTGCCAACGTGCGCCTGGCGCGCGGTCAACCGGTGCTCTTCGTCGTCGCCCCAGACCTGTTGGATTACCTGCGCGCGGCGTTCTCTCCGCAGTCCGACGTCACCTTCGATCAGCGTTTCGAGGAGGTGCGCAGCACCCCGCTCCTGATCCTGGATGACCTGGGCGCGCACAGCACCACACCCTGGGCGCAGGAAAAGCTGTACCAGATCATCAATCATCGCTACAATGCCCGTTTACCTACCGTCATCACCACCAACATGCGCCTGCAAGACCTGGACGAACGCGTGCATTCGCGGCTGGCTGATACCGAAATCAGCGAGTTGATAGACATCCTGGCGCCCGATTTTCGCCAGACCAACAAGACTTACGACTCGCTCGATCTCAACAGCCTGGCTCTGCATGAAAATCAGCGCTTCGACAACTTCGATCTGCGCAACCATGAACTGATGGGCGAACAGCGCGCCAGCCTGGCCGAGGCGCTGGCCGTGGCTCAACGCTTCGCCGAAAACCAGGAAGGCTGGTTGATCTTTACCGGAACCTACCACTGCGGCAAGACTCACCTGGCTGCGGCCATTGCGTATGAGCGCCTCAAGCGTTACAGCGCCGCGCCCATGTTCGTTTTTGTGCCCGACTTACTGGATTACCTGCGCGCCGCGTTCAACCCGGCCAGCACGGTGTCGCTGGATGAGCGCTTCGAACAGATCAAGAAGGCCGATCTGCTCGTGCTCGATGACCTGGGCGCACACAGCGTCACTCCCTGGGCCACCGAAAAGCTCTTTCAACTGATCAACTATCGCTACGTGACCCGGTATCCCACCGTTTTCACGATTGCCATTGACAACCTGCCCCTGGAAACGCGCTTTCACGCCCGCGTCTTCGACCCGGGGCGCAGCCGTGAGATCGAAATTCTGGCGCCTGCTTATCGCCCGTCGCTGCGCCCGGCGCTGCGCCCGGCGTCGGCCACATCCGCGCCCCGCGTCCCGCGCCGCAGGCGCTGAGACCGGCCCTGGATCACCGCGTCGCGCTCGCAGACATGGCCCAGGGAACCGCAACGCAGAGCCAATCGTTCTATCAGGTTGTCGCTCATGCCCTGTAGAATCGGGCATCTGCACGTGTCCTGCCATCTTGGGGATTTTCCGGCCTGATGGTAGAATCGCCCCGCAAATCACATGAGAATCATCAATGAGGTAAATTGGATGAACCGTTTGTCGAAAATTGCCTGGCTCTCCCTCCTGGCTCTCTTTGTGCTCAGCGGCTGCGGCGCCGCACCCACCCCGGCGCCCATTCCCACGCGCACGCCCCAGCCAACTTTCACGCCGACCCCGGACTGGACCCCCACCCCGGCCCTGGCGCCGACCAAGACGCCCACGCCGGAACCGACCGCCACGCCGACATCTGCTGAACCGCCCACGGCCGTGCCCACCAACACCCCTGAGGCCAAGCCGGCCGCGGTTGTCACCTCGCCATCGGCCAACGTGCGCACCGGCCCTGGCACCGGCTACCCGCTGGTTGGCCGCGTCCTGCGCGGCAACCGCCTTGAAATCACCGGCAAGAACGATGGCGTCACCTGGTGGCAGGTGTGCTGTGTCTCCGGCAAGCAGGGCTGGATCATCAACGACCTGGTGCGCGTCGAAGGCAACGTGGGCAGTGTGCCCATTGTGAGCGGCATTGCCCCACCGCCGGCCGCACCGACGCGGGCGCCGGCGCCAACCGCTACCCCGATACCGCCGCCGCAGCCAACCGCCCCACCGGCCTATGCCTATCGGGTTGGCAACACACGCTGCTTCCCCAACTCCGGTATCACCTACATCGAAGGCAAAGTGCTGGACAGGAGCGGTGCGGGCAAGAACGGTGTGACCGTGGTCTTCTCCTACGCGCCCGACGGGCCACCCGTGGCGTCATATCTGACCGGCACCGATGCCGGCAAGGTGGGCGGTTACACGCACATCATTCAGTTCGATGGACCGCGCGAGGGTACCTGGTCCGTTTGGACCGTGGATGGTGGCCGGCGCTCGTCCGTCATTGCCACCGTCAAGACGGATGGCGTCGCCGGGGATGGTAAATGCCAGCAGGCGAACGTGGACTTCGTCCAGAACTGAACAACTCACCGCACCAACGCAGAGCGCCGGGCCTGTCTTTCCTGACTGGCCGCCGGGCGCTCTGCGCCGGCCTGGCCCTGCTGGCACTGCTGCTGGCGGGGCTTTTTGTCTGGCGCCAGCCGTTACGCGCCTGGCTCGTCAACCTCAGCGGGGAGAAAGACCTCCTGCCCCAGCTCAAAGCCCTGGGCGACGTCAGCGCCGGCCTGCTGCGGCCCGCCGTGCAGACGGCCGATCTGACGCCCGTGCAATTTGCCGGCGTCAACCCGTTTGGCGTCAACGTCTTCCTGGAGCAGGAGGTGGAGCCGGAAAAGCGCGAGTTGGCCGTCAAGCTGGCGGCCGACGCGGGCTTTCACTGGCTGCGCCAGGAATTTCCCTGGGAAGATATCGAGATCAGCGGCAAGGGCGATTTCTGGGATCACAAATTTGATCATTCGGCCTGGGACAAGTACGACCACATCGTGACCCTGGCCGAAAAATACCATCTCGAACTGATCGTGCGTCTCAGCAACCCGCCCGCGTGGACGCGGCGCGGCGGCAACGCGACCGGCACCTACGCGCCCCCCGACAACTTCGCCGATTACGGCGATTTCGTAGCAACCGTCGTCAGCCGTTACCAGGGCCGGGTGCGCTTCTACCAGCTCTGGAACGAACCGAACATCTACCCGGAGTGGGGCGAGCGGCCGGTCAACCCGGAGGAGTACGCAGAGTTGCTCAAAGTGGGCGCGACGCGTGCCCGTACCGCCGACCCCAACGTCGTCATCATTTTGGGCGCGCTGGCCTCCACCATCGAACTGACGCCGACCCCGCCCTATGGCCTCAATGATTTGGTCTATCTGCAGCGCCTGTATGATGCCGGCGCCGCGCCCTACTTCGACATCCTGGCGATGCAGGGCTACGGCCTCTGGTCTGGCCCGACGGACCGCCGCATGCACCCGCGCGTCATCAACTTCAGCCGCCCGCGCTTCGTGCGCGACCTGATGGTACGCAATGGCGACGCGGCCAAGCCGATCTGGATCAGCGAGATGAACTGGAACGCCGTGCCCGACGACATCCCGGACAAGCGCTTCGGCCAGGTCAGCGAGGGGGAGCAGGCGCAAAACATCGTCCTGGCCTACCAGCGCCTGCAGGCCGAATGGCCCTGGCTGGGCGTCGCCAACGTCTGGTACCTCAAGCGGGCCAGCGACCAATGGGAACAGGAGCGCAAACCGGAGGCTTACTTTCGCCTGCTCACGCCCGATTTTCGCCCGCTGCCGGCCTATGACGCGTTGGCGACCTACACCGCCCGACCGCCGCAGCTCGGCCGTGGCTTTCATCAGGAAGATCATTGGGCATTGACGTATGAAGGAAACTGGCAAACCATCAGCGATAAGCTCGCTGTGCTTGGACAATACCGCCGCAGCATCGAGGCAGACGCCAGCCTGCGCTTCACCGTGGACGGCCGCCGCGTCACCCTGGTCATGCCGCCTGGGGGGACCGCCCACCCGCAGGCCAGCGTGGACGGCCGGCCGATTGCCCTGCAGCCAGATAGAGCCGATCCGGCGCGGCTGTCCTTCCGCGTGCCGACAGGAACCCACCAGGTGTTGCTGGCCGGCGCTTTTGCCATAGATGGCCTCATCATCGAATAGCCGGAGACGCAACCGTCATGACGCTTTTTTCATCTTCGCCCTTTTCGCTGCGCCGCCTCGACCGCTGGCTGGCGCCCTGGATGCCCTGGCTCATCGTGGCCCTGGCCGTTGGTCTGCGTTTCTGGCGCCTGGATGCGCAGAGCCTGTGGGCCGATGAAGGCAACAGCGCCAGCCTGGCCCTGCGCAGTTGGAGCGACATCAGCCTGGCCGCCGCGGCCGACATTCACCCGCCGCTCTACTACTGGCTGCTCAATCTGTGGGTCAGGCTGTTTGGCCTGTCTGAGAACGGACTGCGCAGCCTCTCGGTGTTCGCCTCTGCGGCCACAGTCGGTCTGACCTACGACCTGGGCCGGCGCCTGTTTGGCCGCGTGGCCGGTCTGCTGGCCGCCTTCCTGCTGGCGATAGCCCCGTTTCATATTTACTATGCCCAGGAAGCGCGCATGTACGCGCTGCTCACCCTGTGGGCAACGCTGCTGGTGTCCAGTTTTATCGTTTTCTTACAGCAAGAAATGATCGAAGTGTCGCCGGGCCGGCGCGAACTGCCGTTGATTGGCACCACGCCCGGCTTCATCTTCGCGGTCACGGCCATCCTGGGCCTCTACACCCATTACCTGTTTCCGCTCATGCTGCTCGTGGTCAACCTGGTCTATGGCGCCTGGCTCATCAGCACCTGGGCGCGGCCGTTTCGCCGCTTGCGCATCGTGCGCTGGCTCTTCCTGCATCTGGTCATCATCTTCGGCTTCTGGGCCTGGGCCGGCATTGCCATCGAACGACTGCGCGCCTGGCCCGCGTCCGCCGTCAGCCAGCAAGGCATCGGCGCGATCCTGAACGCGCTGCGCCTGCTGGCCTTTGGCCCCACCGCCGACGCCATCGCCCCGCTCTGGTTGTGGCCGGTGCTGGCCGTCCTACTGCTTGGCTTGCTGCCGGTTGTTTTGGATGCCCGCGCCCGCGCCGCGCAACCGCCTGTGCAACCCGCGGCCGCGCCGGCGCGCAAAGCCGGATCTGCGGCCACGCGGCGCCGGTCGGGGCGCCCGCCGCGCCCCACGGTCGCCGCACCGCCAATGGCCGCCGCTCCCGACGCGCCCCCCGGCGCCTGGACAGCCTGGGTCGTGCCGGTCCTCTGGCTGCTGGCGCCCCTCGGCCTGATGTTGGCGTTCGGCCTGTTCAAAGAGGCCTATCTCAAGTTCTTACTGATCGCCAGCCCCGCCCTGGCCCTGTTGCTGGCCCGCGGCCTGCTCCTGCCGCTGGCTCTTCTGCGCAGCACCCCCCGCGTCACCGGGGCCGCCCCCACCCGTAGCGCCTGGCTGGCGCTGGCCTGGCTCACCCTGGGCCTGGTTGGCGTCAGCGCGGGCGCGGCCCTGGCGCTGAACGTCTATTACACCGACTCTGCCTTTGCCCGCGATGATTATCGCGGCATGGTGCGCACCATCAACGCGCTGGCGACACCCCAGGACGCCATTCTGCTCGATGCGCCCGGCCAGCGTGACGTTTTTTCCTACTACTACCGGGGCGATCTCCCTGTCCTGGCGCTGCCGGCGCAGCGCCCGCCGCTGGCCGCCGAGACCACCGCCACGCTGGCACGCGACCTGGCTGGCAAGCGCCGCGTCTACGCCCTCTTTTGGGCCACCGATGAAAGCGATCCGCAGCGCATCGTCGAGACCTGGCTCGATCAAAATGCCTACAAGGTGCAGGACGCCTGGCAGGGCAACGTGCGCTTCGTCATCTACAGCCTGCCGCAGGCCACAGCGCCCATGCAGCCGCTGGCCGTGACCTTTGCCCCCCTGGCCGATCTGGCCGGACTGGCGCTGAGCGTCCCCGCGCTGCCGTCCGGTGAGGTGCTGGAAATCACCCTGCGCTGGCAAGTCAAGGCCGCTACCGCGCAGCGCTACAAGGTCTTCCTGCAGCTCCTCGACGGCGCGGACCAGGTGTGGGCGCAGCGTGACGCCGAACCCGCGGGGGAGAGCCGGCCAACCTCCACCTGGCAGCCCGGCGAGGTGATCGAGGACCGCCACGGCCTGTTGATTGCGCCTGGCACGCCGCCCGGTCGCTATCGCCTGATTGCCGGCCTGTACGACGCCGCGACCGGCGTTCGCCTGCGCACCTCAGACGCTGACTTTGTTGACCTGGGCCTCATCGAGGTCACCCGGCCGGATGCGCCCTGGCCGCGGGCAGCCTTCACCATGCAAACCGTCGTTGACCGGCAGCTTGGCGATGTCATCCTCCTCGGCTACAACCACTACCCGCGCGGATTCAGCCATGCGCCGGAAACCCCGCTGCGCCGCGGCGACATCCTGCACCTCGATCTTTTCTGGCAAGCTGTGGCTACGCCCATGCAGGGCCAGCAGATGACCGTCAGCCTCGATGGCCCGGCCAGCAGCCAGGTGGTCAGCGAAGCGGGGCCGTTGGCGAGCGCCGGCTATCCCTCATCACAGTGGCAGCCAGGCGAAATCGTGCGCGGCCAGCTCGACCTGACCCTGCCGGCTGACCTTCCGGCCGGGGTCTACAGGGTAGTCATGCATGTGCCGGGAACCATACCGATTGCTGGCGCAGATATCGGAATGGTGAACATAGAGTAGGACCGCCGTTTCAACAACGGCGAGCTGGGCGATGGCGATGCGTGGTTCGAGTGGGAATACATCCTGGATGCTTTTCGGGAGACAGTGCGTCAACTTGAACTCATCCACCAGAATGCCACTTGACAAGCCAATTTTTTGTGCTACTATTTCAACATCAAATTATTTGAGGTGAAATGGTATGCCAACGCATTTCGAAGGCGATCCGGGACAGGTATTGGCCCTCGACACGTTCATCAAGCTGCAGCGCGCGTCAGACTCCTTCATGACGCGGATACATGCACGTGGCACGCACGCGGAGCTGACGCCGACCCAGTTTGCGGTCATGGAAGCGCTGCATCATCTCGGCCCGATGTGCCAGAACACGATCGGCAGCAAGATCTTGAAGAGCAGCGGCAATATCACGATGGTGATTGACAACCTGGAGAAGAATGACCTGGTGCGCCGCGAGCGTGACGCCAACGACCGCCGCATGGTCATCGTTTCGCTCACTCCGGCCGGCGAAGAAGTCATTGGCCGCATTTTCCCACTCCACGCCGCGGCCATCTGCGAGGAAATGAGCAGCCTGACCCCAGACGAACAACGCACCCTGGGCGCGCTCTGCCGCAAACTCGGCCGCCCCGCTGCCGCTTCGACGCGTGAGCAGACGCCCTCCCGCGTCGAAGATGGGGCGATGTCGTAGATTATTCCCATAATGTAATCAAAATCACGCCTTTTGTTGCCAAAATCGTTTAACATTAAATTACTCAATCATGAGTAAATCAATGTTAAATAACATAGCTGACAACAAGGAGCTTGGAACTATGGCCTGGACAATTGACCCTTCACACACGCGCGTCGTTTTCTCCGCGCGGCACATGATGATCTCGAACGTGCATGGTTCGTTCGAAAACGTGACCGGCGTCGTCGAGTTCGATGAAAAGAACCCGATGAATTCCGCCCTGGACGTGCAGATTGATGCTTCCAGCATCAACACCCGTGATGCGCAGCGCGACGGTCACCTCAAGTCGCCCGATTTCCTGGATGTGGCGGGTTTTCCGAAGCTGACCTTCAAGGGCGCCAAGATGGAAGTGCTGAGCGCGGATCGCGGCCGCATCACCGGCGACCTGACTATCCGTGACCTGACGCGGCCGGTCACCCTGGATGTGGACTTCAACGGCATCGCCAAAAGTCCCTGGGGCGCTACCAGCGCCGGCTTCACGGCCACCACCAAGATCAGCCGCAAGGAGTGGGGCCTGACCTGGAACGTGGCGCTGGAGACAGGCGGTTGGCTCGTCAGCGACAACGTCAACATCAACATCGAAGCCGAGATCATCAAGCAGGCGTAGCCGCCGCCGGATGCAGTCATAATTTGTCTGAAAAATGAGCCGGGCCAGCAGGAAAAACTCCTGCCGACCCGGCTCTTTCGATGAATTCTCACACAAAGCCGCAAAGGACTGAGTGAGCATCTTGGCGCCGTGGTGTCTCTGTGTAAGCCCCGGCTCGTCCTGGTCAGGGGTCCGACCCGCTGCAAACGGGTCGGGTTACGCCAGCAAGCGGGCGGTCAGTTCGATCTCTACGCTGGCCAGGGCCTTCGACACCGGGCAACCCTGCTTGGCCGCGGCGGCTTTTTCCGCAAAGGTGGCCTCGTCCAGGCCGGGGACATCGGCCTCGGTGTTCAATTCGATCTTCGTGATTGTCGGACCGGCGCCCAGGTACACTGTGGCCGTGGTGTTGATGCGGTTCGGCTTGAAGCCCGCGTTGGTCAGCAGGGCCGACAGGAACATCGAATAGCAGCCCGCATGAGCCGCGCCGATCAATTCCTCGGGATTGGTGCCCTTACCTTCCTCGAAGCGTGAAGCAAAGGTGAACGGCCCTTCGAAAAAGCCGCTGCCCACCTTCATCGTGCCGTTGCCTTCCTTCAATGTTCCATTCCAGGTTGCTTGTGCACTACGAACTGCCATACGATTGATTCTCCTTCATCACATAATTTGGCGGGGGAACGTGCGACGTTTCATTTACTTTTGACGCCATTTCAGGCATGTGGGTCACCGCGTTGAACGTCAGCGGCGCATGCGGTTGCGCGCGTGCCGGCCAGGCTGGCGACTAACGCCCACGCCACGGTAGATAGGGGAAATAGCGCAGCCGCACAGATGGCGTACTGGTGGGCGTCACCGTTGCGGTTGGCGAATCGGTGGGCGTCACCGTTGCGGTCGGCGAAGGGGTCGCGCTCGGCGTGGGTGAACTGGTGGCCGTGGCAGTCGGCGTTACCGTCCGCGTCGGTGTGACCGTCCGCGTCGGTGTGACGGTGCGCGTGGGCGTGCGGGTAGCGGTCGGCGTAATCGTCGGCGTGTTCGTCGGCGTCGGGGTCGGCGGATCCGTGCGCCGCAGCACATACAGGCCGCCCTCCTGGTCCGCCAGGTAAACCAGGTCGCCCACCACGGCCACGCCAGTGGCATAACCGGCCTGGATGGCGAGACCATCGTAGAACTGCGGCGCGCTGGGCGCGCTGACGTTGATGACCTGGACGCCGCCCCCGCGGCCGTCCGCAACGTAGGCCAGGTTGTTGCTCACCGCGACGCCGACAGCCCACCCGGGCGTGTTGTATGAACCCCGCAAGGCTGGGCTGTCCGGGTTACTCACATCTACGATGCGCAGGTTGCCTCCCTCCGCCACATACGCCATGCTGCCCTCCACGGCCACCGCGTAGGCGTTGAAAAAGCCGGCCAGTTGACTGCGCAGCGCGGGCAGGATCGGGTTGCTGACATCAATGATCTGCAAGACGCCCGTGCTGCCCTCAGCCACGAAGGCCAGACTGCCGGCGATGGCCACGTCCACCGCGTAGCCCGGGGTATTGTAGCTGCCACGGCGCACGGGGCTGGCCGGGTTGCTGACATCAATGATGAGTAAGCCGTCGTTATAGCCATCAGCAAGATAGGCCAGGTTGCCCACCACCTGCACACTGCTGGCGTAACCGATCGAATCATATGTGCCGAGCAGCAGCGGGTTGGCCGGATTGCCCGCGTTGATGATCTGCAGGCCCGCGTAGCCATCGGCCACGTACACCAAGCTGCCGCTGACCGCCACACCGAGCGCAGTGCCAACCGTGTCCAGGCCGCCCAGGCGCGCGGGCGCGGCCGGGTTGCTGATGTCAACGATATGCAGCCCGCCGTTGTTGGCGGCGATGTAGGCACGATTGCCGGATACCGCCACACGCGCCGCCGCGCCGGGCGCACGCAGCGTGCCCAGGGCCGCTGGATTGGCGGCGCTGACCACGTTGACGCTGGTCAGGCCGCCGTCCTGGTTCGCCAGGTAGGCTATCGAGCCAAGCAGAGCCATATCATTGGCTGCGCTGTTGCCATAATAGACGCCGAGACGCGTCGCCGCGGCCGGGTTCGCCACATTGGCGATTTCCACGCCGCCGTTGGGCAGGCCGGTAGCGATGTAGGCCAGCGTTCCCACCACACTGACCGCCGTGGCCGCGCCGTAGGTGTCGTAACTGCCGAGGATGACTGGCGCGGCCGGGTTGCCCACGTTGACGATCTGCAGGCCGCGTTCACCGTCGGCCACGTAGGCCAGGCCGCCGGCCAGGCGCACCCTGGACGCGGCGCCAGGCGTATCGAGCACGCTGCGCAGCGTCGGTGACAGTGGGTTGGAAACGTCAATGATTTGCAGGCCGCCGCTGTAACCGGCCGCGACATAGGCCAGATCACCGGCCACCGCAACCTGGCGTGGATCGCCGATCAGGCTGATACTGCTGCGCAGGATGGGCTGCGCCGGATTGCTCACCTCGATGATGCGCAGCGCCTTGGCCACGCTGCCGTCGGCCACGTAGACCGTCGTCCCAACCACGGCCACGCCATAGGCCGCGCCTGGCGTGTTGTAAGAGCCGACAATCACCGGCGCGGTTGGGTTGCTGACGGAGATGATCTGCAGGCCGCCATTGTAATCGTCCGCCACATAAGCCAGGCCGTTGACCACCTGCACAGCGCGCACGATGTCCGGTAGAACTGCACTCTGGCCCGCGATCGTGGGGTTGGCCGGGTTGCTGAGGTTGAGAATGACCAGGCGCGGGCCGATGCCGACATAGGCATAGGCGCCGACGACGTCCACCGCATAGCTGGGGCCGCCGATCTGCCCCAGGATGTCTAGTGTTCGTGGAGCCTCAGTGTGCGCCAGGGGTAACGCGGCCGGGCGCAGGGATGGCGATGTGGATTGAGCCAACGCGCCGCCGGTCAGCACAACGATCAGCAGGATAGTGAGGATCAGAAGCAGGCGTGGAAAACGCAGAGTCATGGAAATCCTTTCGGTACGTACGAATGGGTATCGAATGCTCGCAAGTCTAACACCTGCGGGCCATTTGGCAAATTATCTCACGTCTGGTTGAGAAGAAGATGAAAATCGAGGAACACGCAGCGCCAGACTGATGACAGTTTGTTCAACTGCCGGTTGGGCGCAACGACCGCTGGGGCGCAGCCGTAGGTCACGTCTCCGGCGTGACAACGCCGTCTGCGCGAGGTCACGTCTCCGGCGTGACAACGCCGTCTGTCGCGTGACAGGCCCAAGCCGTAGGTCACGTCTCCGGCGTGACAGCGGCCTCCGCGGCAGAGCTTGCTTCCCTCGTCCAACGTCGTCCGGCCAGGAGACCGGACCTACAGGAACTGCGGGAGATTTGGCAAATTGACTTGAACGCGAAAGCGGAGCATCCTTCGATGTTCCGCTTTCCTTGTACATGGGTGATTGCTCAGGTGGTCAATCGCTCTTCGGCGCGCCGCCGGCTGCCGCCTCGGCATCCAGGGCATCTTGCAGCCATGTGGCCGGCGCCTCCACCACCTCGACTGTCTCAGCCGCTGCGGTTTCCGTGGCCCGGGCCGCCGGGGCGTCGGTCGGCTTCGACGTCATGCGCCCCATCAGCCTGTCCAACTGTGCGTTGATCTGCTTGAGACCCACCAGCATCCCGTCGCGGATCTCGTCGAGCACCTTGCTCTGGCGGACTTCATCCACCACCTTCTCGGCCGTCTCGCGTACTTCTTCACCCAGCTTGCTGTCGCGGGCCGTCTTGACGGCTGCGTCAACCTGCTTACCGAACTCGATCAGCCCGTCGTGGACTTCGTCGCTCAGTTCTTTGCGCTTCGGGCTTTCCCAGGCGGTCTGCATGGCCGCGCCCAGCTTTTGTCCCATCTGATTCAATTCGGCAAAAAGGTCACCCTTGGGTGGCACACCGCCGCTCGTGGTCTTGTCCGTTGTCTTGCTTTCCTCTGTCATTTTCGTACTCCTTTGTTTCATACACGCTAGTGCGCCGCGATGACCATTACGCACGGCGCCGCACGAAGTTGCACGCGCTTGCTGTCATTTTATCACGAGTGTTGTGTTCAGCACAAGCCGCTCAGCCCTCGCCAGTCCATCAGGCCCCATCAGCGGCAGGCGCGTGTGGTCATCGAAGTAAAAGCCAATTTCCACATCATAGGCGCCTGACGGCAGCGAGTCCGGCAAGCGCAGCACATGACGATCGGTCAGATACTCGCCGCTGAGCCAGCCGGTCGTCGGCAAACTTCCTGCGCCCGGCTCGCTGTCCGCCTGCGTGACCGTCTGCCCGTCCGCGGCCAACAGGTGTACGAACACACTGGCACGCCGCGCCCATGGCTCGCCGGCTTGCCAATATAGCGTCAGGATGACGGAATCACCGCGCCGCGCCGCGGTCGGCGTCAGGTCATAGCCCAGCAGGCGCGCCTGCTTGCCAAACTGCGCCACCTGCACGATCGCCGGCGCCGGCGCCTGCATCTGATGGGGCCGGTTCTTGATCTCCACCGTGGCTACAGTCAAGTAGTCGTCACGTTGACCGGTCGGGATCAGACGCAGACCACTGACCGGGTCGAACAGGCCGGCGATCAGTCGGTAGCGACCGTCGGCCAGCGCGACCGGCAGGCGCACCATGAGCGGCGTGCGCAGCAGGTCGCCGGCTTGCCATTGCTGGCTTGGCAGATCAGGCAGTGGGGGGCCTTCCCAGGCAGCCGCCACGGCGCCGCGGGCGTCCAGCACTTGCACAAAAGCCCGCCAGTCATACGCGGGCGCCTGGGTCACCTGCCAGGCCAGGCTGACCGGCAGGTCGTCGCCCGGTCGCCAGGGGCCGGCCGCCAGATCGAAGCCCAGCCAGCGCAGTGCCGATCCCAATCGCCGGTTGCGTGGCTGCGCGATCGTCAGGCGCGCCGGGTCGAGAGGCGGCTGTGGCCGTGCAACCTCCACTTGGGCCAGCAGCCATTCAACGCCCTGCGCCTGGCCTTGCGCATTCAGGATGTCGAGCGGGCGGTCGGCCTGACCCTCTTGCTGTTGGTACACCTGGACGCGCAGGTCATAGCGGCCCGGCGGCGTGCCCGCGGGAATCCACAGCGCGTGGCGATCTGCGGCCGGTCGGTCGAGTTCCCATTGGTCGAAGGCCCGTTGACCGTTGGCCGGCGCGCTGTCGCGCTGCGCCCAGGTGACACCCTGGCGATCGCTCAAACGTAGGCGCACCTGCCAGGCGCCGCCTGCGGGCGGATGTTCGGACAGGCGCCAAGTCAGGCTGATGGGGAGCGCGCCGGCGCCGGCCGCCACGGGCTGGCTGCTCACCTGCGCGGTGGTCAGGGTGAGCCAGGCGCCGAAGCGTGCGCCGGGCGCGGTTTGCCCTGCGCTTGCGGGCGGCACGAACAGTGTGAGGCGCGTACTTGGGCTGATCCAGCGATTCAGCACCGGGAAACCCTGCTGCATCAGGCTGGCCTCGATTTGCGTTTCCAGGATGCCGCCCAGGCTGAGGTGCGCGGGAAACCAGACCTGTTGCCCCTGCCGGAGCCTCTCGTGTAGCGAAATGCTGATTGAATCGTCCCAGGCTGCGGAAGGGCTGAGAAGCGCCTGCGGCCCGTGGGGCAGATAGCTGCGTAGATAGCCAACTTGCCAGGGATAGACACAGAAGGCCATGTCGGCGGCGCTGCCACGCGCGGCCATTTCCGCGATCAGGGGGCGATAGTCGTCGTTGGCGTAGCGCGGGATGGTGAAGAAGCGAATCAACGCCAGCACAGTGACTAACACCAGGCTGAGGTTGAGCGCGGTGCGGAGCAGGCGGGCGCTGCGGCCAGGCGGCGATGGGTTGGTTGTTGGGGCGATGACCGCAGCCAGCCACAGCCAGAAGGCGGGCGCAAGCGCGCTGAGCAGACGTTCACCGCGCAAGGGGGCGAAGGGGAAGCGCAGGTTGAGCAGGAATCCGCAAGCCAGTGCCACGGCCAGCAGCGAGAGGCCCGGAGGGCTGTCGTGGGAACGTTGCGCGCTCAGCCCGGCCAGGATGAGCAGGGCGAGCAGGATGAGCAGGGCGAGCAGGGCGAGTGTATCCAGCCCGGCGGGCGCGGCATGGCCGATGAGGAATGCGGTCAGATGACGGGCAACGTAATCGGCCAGTGAAAGCGGGGTATCGGCGTCCTGGGTCACTTTGTAGGCGACGTAGGTGGTGAGTTTGGGGGCGGCGTAGATTACCCAGGGGAGATAGAGCAACGCGGCGGCCAGGTGCGCACCGATGAAGCTGCGCAGGCTGGGGTCAGGCGTCGCGCTGCTCTGCCCGCGGCGCTTGATCCGGTTGAAAAGGACGACCAGGAAAGCGCCCAGGGGCAGCAGGATGGCGTAATACTGAGTGTAGGCCAGCGCGGCCGTCGCCAGAGTCAGGGCCACACATGCGCGGGGGGTGCGCGGCCGCGGCGCGGTTGGGCCAAGCCAGGGCGCGGCCAGGATCAAGTAGAGCAGGGCCAGGCTGCTGACCAGGCCGTACATGCGGATTTCCTGGCTGTAGTAGAGATGAAACGGGTTGAGCGCCACCAGCACCGCGGCGACCAGGGCAGGGGTCGCGGTGGCCGAACGCGGGCGGGGCAACAGGCGCCGGGCGGCCACGGGGATCAGGGCAATGGCCGGCAGACTGACGTAGACCGAAAAGAGGCGCAGCGTGTGCGGCGCCGGGCCGAGCAGGGCGATCCAGGCGTGCAGGAGGGCGTAATAGAGCGGTGGGTGGATGTCCTGTGCGGTCAGGGCGAGCATGTCGCCCAACGTGTGGGTGGCAAACCAGACGCTGTAGCCTTCGTCCCACCAGAGTGGCTGAAAATCGAGCCGCTGGACGCGCAGGGCCAGGCCAAGCAAGAGTAAACCACTGAGGATGAAAGCACGACCGGCCGGTGAGAGTTGTTCGCTCGCCAGGCGCCAAAACGAACGACGTTTGCCCGGGGGTGCAGGGCGAACGTCGTCCGTAGGCAATGCCGTTCTGTGAATCAGCGTTTCCACCATGTGACCAGAACATCGTGCGTTCTGTCTTTGAGGTTGCCGCTGATCACATCAGAGACTTCCTTGCCGCTGCCATCTATGACGACGGCGCGGAATGCGCCCGCGGTGCGCGGGAGTTCGAGTTTGGCGTTGTATTTGAATTCGCTGGGCTGACCGGGGTTGGCGTTTTGCCAGGTGGCGCCGAACGGAACCTCCTGCGTGCCGGAGGGCGCGCTGACCCGGAGCTTGTAGCCGCCGCTGTAGGGCGTGGCTTCGCCGGTTTTGCCCAGGCGACCCCAGAAGGTGACGATGCCGAAGTTGGTGTCATCCGCGTCGCGTATTTCCAGGCCAGTCTGGACGAAGATGGTGGCCGCGGCCGGTGGAGTGGTTGGCTGAGCGGTGGGCCGTGGCCGGGCGGTGGGCTGCGGCGCCGACGTGGGGGGCGGCGCGACGTCTTTGACCACCTCGACGGCGCCGGTACTGCCCTCGACGCGCACATATTGAGCGGAAACCCAACCGTTCTTGCTGTTGACGCAGCAAATCTGCCACCAACTGCTGTCGGCATTGCGCCCGGTGATTTCCAGACGCTGATTCGCGGCGCCGCGCGCGATGCTGGGATAGCTGGTTGACGGCCCGCTGCGAATGTTGAGATTGTTGAGGGTGATGACCGCCTGCGGTTTGGGCAGCGGTGTTGGTGTGGCGGGCAGCGGCGTGGCGGTGGACGGTTCTGCGGGTGTAGGTGTCGCGGGAACGGCTGTCGGTTCCGGGGGCAGGGGGGTAGCCGTGGGCTTGGCCGCAGTCGGGGTGAAGGTCGGCACCAGCGTGCGCTGCGGGGAAACCGTTTGCGGCGACTGGCCGCCGGGTGCGGTGCAGCCAACGATCAAGAACAGCGCACAGGCCAGGGGGATGAGAACGCGGTAGCGCGGTAATGGCATGACTGGTATGCTCCTCTCGTGAAAAACAAGATATCGCGTCGGTTAACGATGAAAATGCGGCCTCGCCTCATCCCCCGGCCCCTTCTCCTCTCCACTGTGTGGAGAGGAGAAGAGAGCCAAGGCCGCGCAAGCAGTACGCTGCCACAGGCAGGCCCATAACCGCAGCCTCCCGTACGGCCAGCCAAATCGCTTCAGAAACGGCGCTTGAAGCGAATGTGATACCACTTGGGTTGACTGGCGCTGGTGTAGAGACGCACGATGCTGGACTCACGACGGGCGCCGCTGCCGTCCACCACGTAGACCTGCCAGACGTTATCACCCAGCTCGGCAAAGCCGTTGGTGTCGAACTGCAGGTTGACCAGGCGCGCGTCGGGCAGGGGGGTTAGCCGATTGGGCGCGGAATAGCCCCAACTGCTGTCAGAAACCTGCGGGCTGACCCATGATTGACCTCGACCCTCGAGGACGAACATCAGGCGGTAGCCCCAGAGCGGCGCGCCGTTGTTGGCCTTGATTTGCGCACCTACCTTGAGCCAGTTGTTGCCCCAGTTGGGGAATTCCTCGATGCCTTCGACGTCGAAGCCAACGGCTTCGGTGGCCGTCGGGGTGATGGTCGGCGTGAGGGTTGGCGGCGCCGGCGTAAAGGTCGGCGCTGGCGGTGGTTCCACTGTGACTACTTCGACATCGGTGGCATCACCGCTGACCTGCACCAGGCTGGCTGTGACCCAGGCGAGGCTGGCATCGGGCAGGCAGCAGATGCGCCACCAGGCGTAGTCAGCCGAACGACCGACGATGTCGTAAGTTTCGCCCTGGCGAATGGTTCCGGCCAGGGGGTAGTCGGTGCCCGGACCTGTGCGTACGTTCAGCTCAGCCACCGGCACCAGGATCATCGGGCCGGGCGTGGCCGTGGCGGTTGGCTCACCGGTGGAAGTGGCGGTGGGTGTGGGGCCAGGCGTGGGGGTATCGGTCGCCGTCGGCGTGATGGTGGGTGTGGGCGGAAACGGCGTATCGGTAAGCGGCAGGACCGTGGGCGTGAAGGTCGGCTGCAGGACGGGGGTGAGAAAGGCGATCGGTGTCGGCGAGGGTGTCAGCGGCGGAAAGAGCCGGATCAGGCTGGTCAGCGAGCAGCCCATGGTGCCCAAGAGCGCGACGAGGGCCAGGGTCAGGACGCCGACCAGGCGACGCTGTCCGGCGGTAAGGCGACCGGGGTGCTTGGCGGTGCGGCGATTCTGCGCCGGCGTACCGTGTTCAGCGGATGTGGCGGAAGCCAATGTACACCTCCCGGTAAGGATTGGCCGCGTCCGTGGTGAACGGAATCTGCTCGGAAACAGGATGGCCGCCGGTGTCGGCCAGGTAGGCGATGTAAGTGCCGTTGCCGGGCGCAAACAGGGTGTATTCGAGATTGAACGCCTGCCGGTCGCCAAAGCCGGGCGGTTGCGACCAGGAGAAGGCGTCTTTGGACAGGTCTGCGGAACTGATGTCCGTCCAGGGCGACTGGGACACATCGGGCGTGCCGGTGGGCGTGGCGGTGGGCGCGGGCGTCCAGACGCCGGTTGGAGTTGGCGTCCAGGTGGCGGTCCAAACCGGCGTGGGCGTGCCGATGGGTTGACCTACGCCCTCGCGGCGGAACAATTTTAGTTGATAGCCGGGCATGGGGTCGCCGTTGGCGAAGAAGACTTTGACCCAGATTTTGAGGAAAGTGTTGTTGGTCAGGTAAAACTGCGGCCCGATGGCGCGGTAGAAGAGCGGCACCGGTGTCGAGGTCACGGTTGGGGTCAGGGTGGGCGTCCAGGTCCAGGTGGGGGTGGGCGCAGGCCCTTCCTGCCTGACTGGAGCGCCGGCGGCATCGCCGTTGATGGTCACGAGATCGGCCTTGACCCATGCGCGGCGTCCCTTGACGCAGCAGATGTACCACCAGCGTTGGTTGGGGTCGGGGTCGTCATTGCGCCCGACGATGTCATAGGTGGCGCCTGGCTGGATCTTGCCTACAATGGGGTAATCGGCGCTGGGGCCGCTGCGTGCGTTGGTGTCCTCTGCCAGCGGCTGCGCCAGGGCAACGGGGGTTGGGGTGGGCGTGGGCGGTTCCGGCGTCGCGGTGGGCGTGTCGGTGTCGGTGGGTGTCACCGTCGCCGTCGGCACGGTTGGGGTTGGGGTGACGGTGGGCGGCACGTAGGGTGTCGGCGTAAAGGTGGCAATCAGCACACGCGTGGGGCCGGCGGAGGCGGTGACGGTTGGGGTGGCCGTGGCCGCGCTGCGTGGCAGGAGTGACAAGGCGCCGCCCGCGGAGCAGCCCAGGGTTGCCAGCGCCAGTAGAATGACGGTGAGCAGGATACTGGGTGGGGCGCGGCGGCGCGCGGCCAGATGAGGCGCGGCGTGACTCGATGGCGTTACCAAAGAGGTGGTGCCCGTGCTTGAGTTGGGCATCTGATTGACTGATTGGTTTTGTGCGTGTCTCAAGAGTGTTACAACGGGGCCTGGGGCGAGAAATTTCAACTTGTTTGACGTGAGGGCAAGTATAACACAGGTGAGACGAGATGACAATTTGCCGGAGAGCGGGGTGTGCGGGTCGCAGGAGCGAGAATTGACCCCGGCGCCCGGCTCAAAAACAAACGTAATCAGTCATCCCCACTGATTACGTTTTTCGCCATCACTCCCTCTTCACAGCGTAATCAGAACGTAATCAGTCCTGACTCGTGGTCTTGCGACGGGTGTGGTCGGCCCCCCAGCCCCCAATCCTGAGCGAAAGGGCATGTTGCGCTACACGCTTTCCGCCCAATTCGTCTCTCGTCTCCCCATCCCCGACGCGCCCGCGACCGACTGCGATGCCATCGGCGAGTTGGCCATGCAGATCACGGCGCAGGCGCAGGCGCGCTACGCTCTGCACCGCCAGGTGCGACATCGCGTTCTGACAGACTTGGGCACGCTGGGCAAGGATGGGGTCATCGCACCTTTGAATCAGAAGCTCACCGCCTGGTGGCAGCTCGACTTTCCGGGTTTGCGCGGCGAGGTGCAGAAGGTTTTTCGCCGCGACATCCCGTTGAAGGAGCGCGACGCGTGGGAGGCATGGCTGGCTGAGCGGTGCGCGGCGCACGATCATCTGACCGCGCAGATCGTGCGGCTGGAGACGGACCTCAATCGCCGCGTCTACGCGCTGTTCGACCTGACTGCGGCCGAGATCAAGCTGATCGAGGAAAGCACGAAATATCGGTATAGGGAAGTATAGGGTTTTACGGCGTCAACAAGCTGCCAACGCCGTAGGCATTGGCAGCTTTCAGGCGCAGGCTTAGTGGGTGGTGTCCTGTGGCGGTGAGGCAAGGAGCAGGCGCTGCCAGTCGTCCAGGGTGGGCACCGTGCGCAAGGCACAAAGAGGCCGGGTTTTTGTGCAAAACCCGGTCTCTCTGCAAGCGAAAGAACAACTATTTTCGGGGACGGGTTACCTTACGACCGAACGGTGCGACGGCGCAGCGCCACCGCGCCTGCCATTAACAGCAGCAAACCGGCCAGGGGCGCCCAGCGGACGGCATCCGGCGCGGTCGCCAACGTATCGAGCTGCACAGCCGTTGGCTGGCGAATGGTGGTGGTATCGGTCGCGGCACGGCTCTGGCCGCTGGTGTCGGCCAGTGTGGCCGTGGTAGAAGCGGTCGGCCCGACGATGGCTTGCACCTTGAACCAGGCTCCACCCTCGGACTTGGGCCGTAGAGCGCCCAAATTCCAGGTCAGGACGCCGCCCGCCGGCGTGATGCCGCCATCGGCCGAAAGGAACGTCGTGTTCGGCGGCACCGTCGCGGTCAGCGTGGCGCCAGGCGCGGCGCCAAAGCCGATGTTGTTCCAGTGGATGTAGTAGGTGATCGTCTCACCTGCGTTCACCGGATCCTTGTCATCAGCGATGGTGAGGGAGAGCGCGTGGTCGCATCCCCAGTTGACGGCTGTACCGGTTGCGGGGGTGAAGCGCACGGCGCGCCCGGCCGCCAGGTTGGCCGAGTTGCGATACGAGTAGAGCTGCCCAACAGCCCCCGCGGAGTCTTCCAGACCCACGGTCGTGAAATTGGGCCAGCTCAGGGTGTTGTACTGGTAGGTGATGGCGCCAGAGGTGAGATCCAGGATAATCTCGAAGGTCTCCGGGAAGCCACTCGCCCAGTGCTGCACCTGGTAGTATTCGATGACATACAGGTTGCCAACCGCCTTGGCGTAGATGGTGCCTTGGGTGCCGAGAGCGGGGTTCAGGTCTTCGCCCAACGCCATCACGTCGGTGTTTGGCCGGCCCTCGAAGGGCAGAACCATGTGCGCCGTGGTGTAGTTGGTCGTGCCGAAGAAGACGAAGCCGTTCGAGTTGATGCGGAACGTGGTGTAGGCCGTGCCGAAGTAGGTGAACGCCGAGGGCAGCGTAATCGCGGCCGAGCTTGCATCATCATCCAACGGGTACGCGGTGCCATCGGTCGCATCAATCCATTCATAGAGCGGACCACCAGGCTGGCGGTTGTCCAGGCACGTGTAATTCGCGAGCGCCGTCAACGTGAAGTTGGCTGTCGTGTTGCCGGCCACGATCACGCTCTGTGATCCAGTGACATAGCCGGGATGCTGCGCTTCGATCGTGTAAGTGCCGGGCGGCACCAACAGGCTGTAGTTGCCGCTGCCATCTGCAAAGACCGGGGCCGCCAGGGCTTCGTTCTTGACCAGGATCAAGGCTGGAATGCCGCCCCCAACACCATCATCCATCACGTAGTTGACATTGCCGCTGACGGTGAAGTTGCCCAAGGACGTCAGGTTGAAGTTCTGCACGGTGGTGCCGTTCTGCACGACCACCACCGCGGGAGCGGTACCTTGCTGGTAGCCATAAGCACTGGCCGTCATCGCCCATGTGCCGGCGCCGGCGACGACCTTGTAGAAGCCGTTCTTGTCGGTCTGGGTCGTCAGCGTCTTACCCATCATGCTGTAGGTCACGGTGGCGCCCGCCAGCGGCATCGCGCCAGAGGTGACTGTGCCTTGCAGGTAGCCCGCCTGGTACACCAGGTCGGCTGCCGCCTTGACGTCAATGCGGCCCCAGCCAAAGACATTGTTCGGGATCTGGCTGCCGGGCACGCCGCCACAGGTCTGTGTGCTGGTGAGCGGCAGCGCGCTCTTGCGCAGCAGTTCCTCAAGCTCGGCCACACGCCCGCGCAGCTTGGGCTCGAGCGAAATCAGCAGGGCGACCGCACCAGCCACGTGTGGTGAGGCCATGGATGTGCCACTGTAAACGGCGTACGCGTTCGTTGGAACACTCGATCGTACACCGTTGCCAGGGGCAGAGACGTTGGGGCCAGTCTGGCCGGTGAACGGGTTGGGGCCACGGGATGAGAAACTGGCAATGGTGTCGGTGGTGGTGGTCGCGGCCACATTGAAGGCAGAGGGGTTGTCGCCTGGCGAGCCCAGGCGGCCACAACCATCCGCTGCGCTCGAACCACTGTTGCCGGCCGAGAATGTCGGAAAAATCCCACTCGCGCGCAGAGCGGCAATCACGTCCTCGAAAATCTCGCTGCCACCGGGGCCGCCCCACGACTGGTTGAGCACGTCGGGGCGCTTGCTCGGATCCGGGTTATTGCCGGCCAGGTCCGTGGGAGCCACCATAAACTGCTGGGCTTCCAGCAGGGCTTCATTGCTGGGACAGCAGCCGTAGGCGGCGATCCACTTGGCGCCAGGCGCCACGCCGATCTGGTTGACGCCACCATCGTCGCCGATCATGGTACCCATGGTGTGCGTGCCATGGCCATTATCGTCGGCCGGGAAGGTGCTGCTGACGCCTGTGGGGTCATACCAGTTGTAGTTGTGATTGAACACCCCACCCCCCAGATTGCCGCGATAGTGGTTCACCAGGACCGGGTGATCGTACTGCACGCCGGTGTCCACATTGGCGGCCACCGCGCCGGCGCCGGTTACACCGTAGGTCGTCCAAACGTCGGGGGCGCGAATCTTGGCCACGCCCCACTCGACCGTGTCCGGCGCGGTAACGGTCTCGTCAGGAATGACGATCGGGGCTTCCAGTTTTGCGTTGAGGAGAATGGCGCCGACTTCGGGCATGGCCGCCAGGGTGCGGAGGGCCGTCGCATCGGCGAGGACGGAGACCATGTTGACAATCCAGAACGACTTGACCGCTGACGCATGGCCCGCCGCTTCGGCCACGGCGAGTTGGCCCAAGACGGTGGGCTGCGTGCGGTTTGCCGTGCCGCGCAGGGCGTTGTAGACGGCCCACCCGCGTGCGGTCCAGTCCTCAATAGCGGCCGCCTCTTGCAGGTTGGCCTGTTCGCTGAGCTTGACAAAGACCGGCACCTTGCCGTCGGGTGTTGTGTCCAGGGCCTTCCACACACCAGCATCAATTTTCTCAGCATAGGCGACGGCCGGGGTTGAACCAACCCAGCGCGTCGGTGCAATGCCGGAGACACCCAGGGCGCTGACCAGCAGGATGGCAACGAGGGCAATGCGCATCCAGGGTCGGCCCGACAACCAATGGAAACGAGAGAGGTTCATGACTCTGACTCCTTGTGGTCGCGAAACAAGGGCGCCTGCGGTGACATGCCACCCCATTGTCCGATCCAAGCGATCAGCGTCACCGCAGCGTGACCTTGGTTCTGCGTAGGGCGAGTAACGGTGGCAAATCCATTGTAACACGTACTTGCCAAATTCCGCAACTAACCTGAAAATGCTTTAACGCAAAGACGTTGTGGTTTCAAACGACAATCATCATCGGTCGGGACGATGTGCTTGATCACGATTTCATTTTTTCCGACAACAACGTGATCAATTAACAACCGAATCACTTCCTGTTGTAAATCCGGGCTGGGATTTGCAAGGTTTTCCTGGATACGCTGGCAATATTGCTGGAAATCTTCGATCAATTCCTGCTTGATTTGTTCGGACTTGGCCTCTTGCTCGATTTGCAGAAGGCGCGTTTGAATGTTTTTTTGCTCCTCATCCAGACGTTGTTTGCGCACCAGGTAGGATGGCTTTTTCGATCTGCTCATCTTGGTACAAGTCCAGCAGACGTTCTTGCTGACGGTCGAGCGATCGCAAGCGATTTTCCAACCGCTCTTTCTCACCTTGCTCGATGTTGGCAGCTTCATCGCAGCCCCACGCTTGGGAAATCAGTTTGGGATTTTTCAAAAGCTCCACCACTGCGTTCCAAACCAGGGTTTTCAACGGTGTTGCCGTCAATGCGGCAGGTATGCTCAGGCGTATCGGGGGCACGGTGAACATCGCCATAGCCACCTGTAGGAAAAATAGCCATTCCCAGCGCGGGCGGTGAGTGTATGGCCACAAGTGGCGCAAATCAACAAGCCGCTAGGAGATAGCGGTGGTTGCGATTGTTGCGCATTGAGAATCGCTGGTTCGTTTTCAGTCGTTCTTGTGCCATGCGCCAGATATCCTTGTCCAAAATGCTGGGGACGGGAATGGCAATCCATTCTTCTGTGGGGCGAAGCATACCACCGGGCAAAGACGCTTGCCATGCCCAATTTTACGCAATCGCCCCACCTCATGATACACCTTTTCGGTGCGATTGTAGTAAGCCAATCCGGTATATTGGGTTTGTCGCAGGATGTTTCCAATCAGGCTACTGCGCCAGCACTTCCTGCGACGCTGTTGGAGGCCGTCTCGATTCAAGCGATCTGTGATTTCTTGAATAGTCATCGGCTCGGATTGGGTATACCAGGCGTAAATTTGACGCACGACCCTGGCTTCTTCGGCATTGATTTCCAACGCCCGCCTTCCCTCCCTGTTTGGGCACGTAATCATACCCATATGGGGTCTTTGCGTTGACCATTGCTCCCTGACGTGCGCAATGCAGACGCCCTCGCCGCATCCGTTCGGCAATCACAGCCCGTTCATACTCGGCAAACAACCCTTGAATGCCGAACAACAGTTGGCTCTGCGGGCTATCACCTACCGGAGGCTGGTTCACAAACAACATTTGTATCCTGGCTTGCCGGGATTCTTCCAGCAGAAGCACCTGCAACATGTACACCCTCGCCAACCGATCTGGACTCAGGCAGATCACCACCTGGTAACAGCCTTCACCTTCTCGGTCTCGTAACCGATCCAGCGCCGGACGATCCAATTTCGCCCCGCTCACCGCCTCGTCCAGAAAAATACA